>CAJAFD010000489.1 GCA_903938935.1 uncultured Opitutia bacterium | reverse complement strand
TGGCGGCGGTGATGGCGTCGTTCATTGGGCGCTGGCGGCAATTTACCCCGCCACAATTGCGCCTCATGGTGGCGTGCGGCGCGTCGGCCGGGATCGCTTCGGCTTATAATGCGCCGATTGCGGGATCGTTTTTCGTCGCGGAAATTATTCTCGGCACGATCGCGATGGAGAGTTTGGGGCCGTTGGCGGTTTCTGCGGTGGTGGCGGCGATGACGGTCCGCGTGCTCACGAGTGAGGCGCAGCTTTATAAGGTGCCGGAGTTTCGCTTAGGGTCGCCGTTGGAGATGCCAGCTTACATCGCCTTAGGGGTGATCGCGGGCATACTGGCCCCGTGGTTTCTGCGTTCGTTGAAACACGCCGAGAAAATTTTCATCGCGACAAAGCTGCCGTTGGTGGCGCGCATGACGCTGGGCGGATTGATCGTCGGCGCGTTGGCGATCCAGGTGCCTGAGGTGTGTGGCAACGGTTACTCGGTAGTCGTCACCATTCTCAAGGGGCAGGTGTTGTGGACGACGTTGTTGCTCTTTGTCGCTTGTAAGTGGCTGGCCACCGCGTCCTCGTTTGGCTCGGGCGCTCCGGGCGGTGTGTTCACGCCGTCGTTGTTTATGGGGGCAGGGGCGGGATTTCTTTTTGGGCAGGCGGTGCACACGATCTGGCCGGGTGGGGCGGTGGATCCGCGGGCGTTTGCGTTGGTTGGGATGGGGGCTTTTCTCTCGGCGGTGAGTCACGCTCCGGTGATGGCGGTGATCATGCTTTTCGAGATGACGTTGAGCTACGATATCATCCTGCCTTTGATGTTATGCAGTGTGGTGGCTTATTACACGGCGAAGGGGCTCGATGGGCGTTCGCTTTATAGTGAGGTTTTGAAAACGAAGGCGGCGGAGAAAATCGGCGATGCGGGGTTTGGCCGCGGGCAGGTGGCCGAATTGATGAAGAGCAAGCCACCCACGCTGAGTCGCCACGCCCACTTTGCTGAGATCGCGCGGATGTTTCTGGCGACGCGGGTGAATAACCTCTACGTGACCGATGAGCAGCAGCGGTTTCTCGGCGCGGTCTCGCTGCACGATATCAAACCTTACCTCGGTGAACCCGAGCTCGCCGAACTCGTGATCGCGAACGACATTTTGCGGGAAGAGTTTCCGCGCGTGGGCCCCGAATCGACGTTGAGCGAGGCGCTCGGGCACTTCTTGAATTTTGAAGCGGAGCGCCTACCGGTGGTTGATCCGAGCGGTAAATTGCTCGGGAGTTTGTCCAAGGGCGATTTGTTACTCGCCCTGGTCGAGATGCGCAAAAAGCCCCTCGTGGTTTGAGCCGCGGCAATCTAATTAACCGCGCCCGCCGAGGCCGCGCAGATATAGTTCTTCGACTTTCTGGCGCGCCCACGGGGTTTTGCGCAGAAACTTGAGACTAGAAGTGATGCTCGGGTCGTAGTTGAAACAACGCACGTCGATGCGGCGGCCCAGTTCTTCCCAACCATGCCGGGCCACGAGCTCGGTGAGGAGCGCTTCAAGGGTGACGCCGTGGAGCGGGTCGTTGGAGGGCGGGCGGGTTTCGTTCATGCGGTGGCGTGCTGTTGGAGCAGGGACAAAGGCACGACTTCGAGCGAGCGGAAATGCGTCGACGCGAGCGCCACCGGCGCCGCCACGCCGGCGTCGAGCGCTTCTTGCCAGCGCGCGGCGCAGATGCACCAACGATCGCCGGGTAGCAACCCAGGGAAATCATACTCGGGCCGCGGCGTGGAGAGATCGTTGCCCGCGGCACGGCTGTAGGCGAGAAACGCCGCGGTGACTTCCACGCACACCGTGTGGCAGCCGTGATCCTCCGCGCACGTGTCGCACTGGCCATTACGGAAAAAACCGGTCAGCGGATGGAGCGAGCAAGGTTTGAGGGGACCGCCGAGGACGTTGAGCGAAGGCTGAGGATGCACAGGAATCAAGGTGTCGTCGTCGCAACCAGGTGCAAGACCGCGGCTCGGTTGCCGTCTCGACAAGGTCCCGCTGCGCGCCACGCTGTTCGCATGTCTTCCATCTACGAAACCCTCCGTGCCGACATCATTGTTGCCATGAAAGCCCGCGACAGCGTCACCACGACGGCGCTGCGTACCGCCGATGCCGCGATCAAGCGCGCGGCCATGGACGGAAACAAAGAAATTGATGACGTGCTCTCGCTCGCGACTCTGCGCAAGGCGGTCAAAAATCTCACCGACGCCAATCTCGAGTTCGCTAAAGGCGGTCGCGCCGATCTCGTCGCCACCAACGAGATTGAGATCAAGATTCTCCAGAAATATCTCCCCGCCGGTCTCGACGCCGCCAAGCTCGACGTCTTGATCGCAGAGGCGATTGCGAGCACGGGTGCGACCACGAAGAAAGAAATGGGCAAAGTCATTGGCGCGCTCAAAGCGCATCCCGATGCGGCGCTCATCGACTTCGGCGCGGTCAGCAAACTCGTTCAGTCAAAACTGGTCTGACTAGAAGCTAGCTGCACACTTAAAAATTAAAACGGCGCCACCGGTGTTATTCCGGGGCGCCGTTTTTGCTTTCGATCGGTCGAGGGCGTTACGCCTTCTTTTTTCGGCCGGTCTTGGCCTCGATGTTCAAGTAGGTCTTGTTGAGCATCTGGCTTTCGTAGAGTTCGAGGAGGCGGACGCCTTCGCGCGGTTTTACGATGTCTTTCTTCGTCGCGAGATCGATCTGCGCCTTCATCTTGCGGCAGAGTTCTTCCTGCTGGTATTGGACGCCTTCGAGGACGTCGGCGATGCGGCTGCCGCTCAACGCTTCTTCGATGTAGAAGCCGTTGGGTTCATCGTCTTCGAGGAAGACGTGGACCTCGTTGACGCGGCCGAAGAGGTTGTGGAGGTCGCCCATGATGTCCTGATAGGCGCCGGTGAGAAACACACCGAGGTAGTAAGGTTTCCCGTTGAGCGGGTGGAGCGTGATGTAGTCCTTGGTGTCCTGCAGATCGATGAAGCTGCTGATCTTGCCGTCGGAGTCGCACGTGATGTCGGCGAGGATGGCGTTGACCGTGGGCTTTTCGTTGAGGCGATGGAGTGGGGCGACGGGGAAAAGTTGCTTGAGCGCCCAGTGATCGAGAAGCGATTGGAAGACCGAGAAATTGCAGACGTATTGGTCGGCGAGGAGCTTGTTGAGATCGTGGAGTTCCTCGGGTTGATAGCCGGCTTTCTGGCCTTCTTTGGCGATCTGTTCGCAGATTTGCCAAAACAAGGATTCGGCGGCGGCGCGGTTTTCGAGGTCGAGGTAACCGAGATTGAAGAGCGATAGCGCTTCTTCCTTTTTCTGCGTGGCGTCGTGAAAACGTTCGAGGCGACCGAGCTTGGTCTTGTTTTTCAACATGACTTCAAGGTCTTCGACGACTTTGTTTTTGACCTTGGGTTGGTGCTGTTGGCCGAGCGATTCGCGTTTGTTGATGCGCTCGAAGACTTCGACGACGAGGAGCGAGTGCGGGGCTACGATGGCGCGGCCGGATTCGCTCACGATGTCGGGCACAGCGACGCGCGAGGCGGTGCAAATCTCGCGGATGTTGAAGACGACGTCGCGGGCGTATTCTTCCATCGAGTAGTTCATCGAGCTCTCGAAGTTTGTGCGGGAGCCGTCGTAGTCGACGCCGAGACCGCCGCCGACATCGAGGTAACCCATCGGGAAGCCCATCTTCGCGAGTTGGCAATAGAAGCGCGTGGCCTCAATGACGGCGTTCTTGATCGTGATGATGTTGGGGACCTGCGAGCCGATATGAAAATGGACGAGGCGCAGGCAGGACTCGAGTTTGGCTTCGCGGAGTTTTTCGCACGCGAAGAGAATTTCGGCCGTGTTGAGGCCGAACTTGGCGTTGTCGCCGGTGGACATGGCCCATTTGCCTTCGCCGCGCGTCTGGAGTTTGGCGCGGAAACCGATCATGGGCTTCACGCCAACTTCCTCGGAGATTTTGATGATGTCGTCGATTTCGGAGAGCTGCTCGACGACGAGGATGATTTTCTTGCCGAGTTTGCGGGCGAGGAGCGCGAGGCGGATGTAATCGTGATCCTTGTAGCCGTTGCAGATGATGAGGCGGTTGGCGCCTTCGTGCATCGCGATGGCGATCATCAGCTCAGGCTTGGAGCCGGCTTCGAGGCCGTAATTAAAATCTTTGCCGGCGGCGACGATCTCGTCGACGACTTCGCGCAGTTGGTTGACCTTGATCGGGAATACGCCGCGGTAGCTGCCTTTGTAGCCCTCTTGTTTGATGGCTTTGTTGAAGACGCCGTTGAGCTGAGCGACGCGATGGCGCAGGAGATCTTGGAAACGGATCACCAGCGGGGCCTTGCGGCCCATGCCGACAGCCTCGTTAATCACATCCAAAGCGCGAATACCGCGGCCGTCGGCGAGCGGCTGGACGTTCAGGAAGCCGGCATCATCAACAGAGAGGTGGCCGGAGCCCCAGCGCTTGAACCCATAGAGTTCTTCGGACTTGGCGGCGGACCAGGAGGAGGCAGATTTACTTTTCAATGCGAATCGGGTGGAGGTGATAGGGCTTGCTTTTGCAGTCTGAGAATTGATTTCTTATACGTTTCTTTTTTCAAAAACCGCAACACGCAATGACGAATATGCATTCCTTCACCGCTTCCTTCATCCAGTTCGCTCAAACCGCAGCCCCCGGCCAAGCTCCCGGAGCGGCTGGTCCTTGGTGGCAGATGCTGCTTTTTTACGGCCTCATCGCTGGTGGATTTTATTTTCTCTTCATCGCCCCACAGCGTAAAAAACAGAAGGAGCACGAGAAGATGCTCGCTTCGTTACAATCCGGCGACGAGGTCCTCACCAACGGCGGCATCTATGGCGTCGTCACCAATGTGAAAGACGACCGCTTCATCGTGCGCATCGCCGATAACACCAAGATCGAAGTCGCCAAGGGTTTCATCTCCGCGGTCACCAAAAAGAGCGGTGCCGAGGAGACCAAGTAAGCGTCGCCTCGCTCCTGTCGCTCACCCGCCGGCAGCGTCGCTGCGCTTTCGCCGGCGAGGCAGTCATTACCAACCCTGAAAATTTAAACCAAAACGACCATGCTCAAACGCAACCTCTGGAAAATCGTCCTATCCGTCCTCATCGCGGCCTGGGCGGTTGCCGAACTGATCCCGCTCAAGGATGTGCCCTTCGCCGTCTACGCGAAAGCACACGCCACGGCGAAATCCGCCGACTTCAATAAGCTCCTCGACGAAGCCGCCGCCCGCAAGAAATCCGGCGCCGCCCCTAGCGAGTTTGTCGCCCTGAAGCAGATCGGTCTCGAGCGTAAGCTCGACCTCACGGTTTATTTCCCCGAGATCCAGCTCGAAGACACTTTAAAGAACGTCACCAAGCGTAACGAAATCCTGCTCAACGAACTGCTGCGTCGCTCCAAGGGTCGCCTGCAACTCGGTCTCGATCTGCGCGGAGGCGTCGCGTTCACCCTGGAAGTTGACGAGAAGGCCGTCGCCCAAGACGAGGCCCATACCCGTGAAGAGAAACTCACCAAGGCGATTGAAATCATCGGCGCCCGCATTAACGCTTTCGGCGTTGCTGAACCTGTGATCCGACCGATTGGTAATAATCGCATCGAGGTGCAATTGGCCAACGTCAACACCAAGGATAACCCCGAGGTCGTGGACAATGTGAAGAAACCCGCGCAGCTCTCCTTCCGCCTCGTCAACGTCGCGCAATTCCCAAACCCGGCCGCTCCGACCGAGGTGCCTCCCGGTTATGAACTTCTTTCCCTCGACTACGAAGGTCGCGGTGGTCAAAGCACCACGGAAGAGATGTTCGTGAAACGCATCCCGGAAATGACCGGCGAGATGATTTCCGCTGCGTATGCTCGGCCCGATCTCTACGGCAAACCTGAGGTTATTCTTCAGTTTACCAACGAAGGTAAGAAGCGCTTCGCCGAGGTCACGCGCACCATTTCCCAGTCTGGCCAACAGGCTGGTCGACTCGGTCGCCTTGCTATTGTGCTCGACGGCAAGCTCTACTCTGCGCCCACCGTCAAAGAAGAGATCAACAGCGACTCCGCGGTCATCTCCGGTAATTTCACGGACCGCGAGGCGATCAATCTTTCCAACGTTCTCAATAACCCGCTCGACCTCCCGCTCATCGTTAAAGAGCAGTATGAAGTTACGCCCACGCTCGCCGAAGACGCGGTGCTCAGCGCGCGGAATGCGTTTATCGTCAGCACGGCTTTAACGATCGGGTTCATGCTCCTTTTCTACACCGTCGGCGGTGTGATTGCGGCCGTCGGCATGGGGGTTAATGTGCTCATCACCTTGGGCGTGATGGCTTCTTTCGGAGCGACCCTCACGATGCCGGGTATCGCCGGTATCGTCCTCACCCTCGCGATGTCGGTGGATTCGAACATCCTGATTTTTGAACGCATGCGCGAGGAACTTAAACTCGGCAAATCGCTGCCCGCCTCACTGGAAGCTGGTTTCGATAAAGCGTGGTCCGCGATTCTGGACTCCAATATCACTACGCTGCTGGTCGCGTTGATCATGTACATCTGGGGCACGGGTCCGGTTAAGGGATTCGGTCTGACGCTCGGTGTGGGTATTTTCACCACGATGTTTGCCGCTATCGTGGTTAGTAAACTGCTGCTCGAGGGCGTGATCTACGGCGGTGCGATCAAGTCGATGCGGATGTTCTCGATCTTGCAGTCGACACAGATTGATTTCCTTAAATACACGAAAGCCGCCGTCATCGGAACGATTTTGATTCTAGTCGTCGGTGTCGGTGCGGTCGTTTACAAAGGTAACGCCATTTATGGTATTGATTTCGCAGGCGGTGACATGATGACGCTCGACTTTGCCAAGAAGATCGAGGTGGCAGAACTCACCAAGACCGGCCAGAAGATCGGCATTAAGGAAGTGAATTTTTCCTATCAAAAACCATTGGGTGGTGCGCGCGAAGTGTTGCGTGTAACCACACCGGTTGACCAAGGCAGATCGGTCCTGCAAAAACTCCAGCAGGCGCTACCGCAAGCGAAGTTCGAGGTCGTCGGCGAAAGTCGAATCGGGGCCTCGGTCGGTAAAGAAATTCAATGGAACGCCGTCGTCTCCGTCTTTTTGGCCTTACTGGCAATTCTTGGTTACATCGCCTTCCGCTTCGAATTCGGTTACGGCGTGGGAGCGGTGGTATCGACGCTCCACGATCTCATCATGACGGTCGGCATTTTTGTGCTTTTTGACCGGCAGTTCAATGCCTCGATGGTCGCCGCAATTTTGCTGATTATTGGCTACTCGATCAACGACACCATCGTTGTGTTCGACCGCATTCGCGAGGAGTTGAAAATGAATCCCGCCGGCACCTTGCGCGAGGTCATCAATCGTTCGCTCAATCTCACGCTTTCCCGTACGATCATCACGGGTGGGACGACGTTCCTGACGGCGGTTACGTTGATCGTGACGACGAGCGGCGACGTGAACGACATCGCCTTCACGTTGCTGATTGGCGTTCTCACCGGTACGTTCTCATCCTTGTTTATCGCAACGCCAGTATTTTACTGGTGGCACAAGGGCGATCGTAAGCACGTCGAGGCCCACCACGACGTAGCGCCAAAATACGAGTGGACCGGCTCCAGCAAGGCTTCGGAATAACTCTGCCAGGGTAGGGCGGATCCTCGCGATCCGCCGCGGTCGATGGACCGCGTTCTTCCCCCCGTGGCGCGTTCGGTACTGCGCGCCCTACCTCGGAGTCATCCCACCATGCGCTGGATTCATACGCAGCGTCCTGCCGTCGAGATTGAAGCCTTGGGTCAAACCCTCGGGCTGAATCTCGTCTTGGCCGAGCTGCTGCTTGCCGCCGGTATCACTGAGCCGGGTCCGGCTGCAGAGTTTATGCAGCCTTCGCTCGCGGCCCTGCGTGATCCCTTTCTGCTGCGCAACCTCGAGGCCGGCGCTTCCCGCCTACGCGCGGCCATCGCTGCGCAAGAATCCGTTGTCGTCCTCGGCGATTATGATGTCGACGGTGTGAGTAGCACCGCGTTGCTCGTCACGATCTTGCGGCGCTTCGGGCTGAATCCCCGTTTTGTTGTCCCGCGGCGCTCCGAAGATGGTTACGGCCTCTCGCGCAGCGCAATCGATCGCGCCCTCGAAGGCGGCAAGCCGGCTCTGTTTATCGCTCTCGATTGCGGGACTAATTCTCATGACGAAGTCGCGTACCTGCGTCAGCAAGGGATTGATGTACTCGTCGTGGATCATCACCGCTCCAAGGAAGCGTCTTTGGCCGACGGTATCTTGATCAACCCTCACGTCGAAGCTGATGAAACTGGTGCCGATGCGGCGTGGCGCAATCTGTGCACGGTGGGATTGGTCTTTAAGCTGGTGCACGGCTTGCTGAAACAGCTCCGCGCCGAAAACCACCCCGTCGCCTTCGACATCAAGCTGCGCGATCACCTCGATCTCGTCGCGCTCGGTACCATTGCCGATCTGGTGCCGCTCACAGGCGAGAATCGCCTCCTTACCCGCCACGGCCTGCGCATCATCGAGGAATCACGCCGCCCTGGCCTCGCCGCGCTCATGGAAATCGCCGGCGTGCGCCCCGGCCAAGCGGTCAAACCTTCGGATATTTCCTTCCGCCTCGGCCCGCGCATTAACGCCTCTGGCCGACTCGCCGATGCTGCTCTCTCCGTGGAATTACTCCTCAGTGATGACCCTGGGTTTTGCGCTGAGACTGCGCGCCAACTCGAGGGCTTTAACCGCGAGCGCCAAGACATCGAGCGCGGCATCACTGAAGAAGCTGAACGCATGATCGAGTCCGAGTTTGCCGCTGAACCTGGCATCGTCCTCTTCAGCGAAAATTGGCATCCCGGCGTCGTCGGCATCGTCGCTGGCCGCGTCACGCGCAAATACAACCGTCCCTGCGTCGTCCTCGGTAATGAAGGCGATACCGCTAAAGGCTCCGGCCGCAGTGTCGACGGCATCAACCTCGTCGCTGTCCTCGGCACCTGCTGCGAACGTCTCTCTAGCTGGGGCGGTCACCCGATGGCCGTCGGCATCGCACTGAACAAAGCTCACCTACCCGAATTTCGCGCCGCCTTCTCCGCCGCCGTCCGTGCCCATGCCGGTGGCGACATCGCTGAGGCCAAGCTCAAGATCGCGGCGTGGCTCACGCCCGGCCAAATCAGGGACCGCCTCATGGAAGAGCTCGAGTCGTTGCAACCCTTCGGGCAGGGCAACCCTGAGCCCGTGTTTGGCGTGAGTGGCGTCGTCCTGCGCCAACGCCCCATCGTCTTCAAAGACGTGCATTTCCGTTTCACTCTCGAGGACCCACAAGGCCGTCGCTTGCACGGTGTCGCTTGGAAGATGGCGCACCGCATGCCGCCGTTGGGCGTGCCTTTGGACTTTGCTGTCGAGCTCGCTTGGAATCATTTCAACGATCGCAAGCTCCTCCAACTCGAGCTCATCGACTGGCGCGAAGCCCAGCGCTGAGTCTGGCTCGTGCTGCGAAACGCGGCCTTGTGCGCAGCGAGCCAGAGCGTAGCGCTCGCGGTAAACGTCCACGGGCCGCGCGGCGCCACGCGGCCCGCAAATTGATTTTCACCGCAGGACAAATTCTCTCTTGCACTACTCGGGGAATGTTTGCTTCTTTTCGCCCTCTGCTACGCGGCCATAGCTCAACTGGATAGAGCGCCAGACTACGAATCTGGAGGTTTGGGGTTCGACTCCCTATGGCCGCACCATTTTTTTGAGACGATCCTGCGCGATCGTCGTTAGTTTCAGGAGTGCGTTGATAGTAACAATTGCGCTCGAAGGATGCTGCCCGCGGTTGTTCTACATGAGTTGGTGGTCGCTTTGCTCGATGGACCACCCGTCGGCAGGGCGCGAACTTACCTCCATTTATAGATCTGACTTTGCTGCAATAAACGGCCCCGTCTCCCGTGATCGTGCCCAGCAACCTGTCTGGGGCCTTTCTCGTCTCGTGTCTGACTGGACGCCCAGTTTGGTCTGCCCTACAGTGGCTAGTTCTCATCTCGGTCATGTCGCGATGGTGCCTTGGGCACCTGCGTTACGTTGGGTTCGACTCGTTTACCAAATCGGCGATCAGCGGCCCGTTCGGACCCTAACCTGCAGCGAAGACGAGAGCTTGGTCGGCGGGTAACCGGCGCATGATCCCATCGGATCATTCTAGAGCGATCCGACTATTTTCTTGTTCTTGTGAAACGGTCGCTTTGGCCGCACTCCAGCCTAGGCCGTAGTCATGTCACAAGGGAAGGGCTGTTGGTGATCGTGCGCAGTGCGCCACAGGAAGGATCCCGAGCTGCTAAGTTTCAGCGCACAGCCACGAGCGCAAACTGCGGAGTGCAGGCGGGCGCCGATACTCCTCTTGGAGCAGACTATGTTTTGGTGCCGCGCCCGAAGTTCGGGCGCGGTGTTTAAAACCACGTTAGCCGCGGCTCAAAATTTCTTGGTCACGTCCAAGTAAATGAAGCGCGGGAGGAAGGAGTTCGTGGATTCGCCGTACCCGGTGGAGGACGCGGTGAGCGGGGGATTTTTATCGAAGACGTTGTTGGCGCCGAGGGTGACCTTGGTCGCATAGGGGAGGTCGTAGCTGAGTTGCACGCCGGTGACGGTCTGTTGTTTCACGCGCGTCACGCTGGGAGCGAGGTCGGCGTAACCGGCGATGTAGTCGGCCGTGACGCCGGCGCCGAGTTTGCCGCGCTGCCAGGTGAGGCTGGCGTTGCCGCGAAAATTGGGGACCTCGAAGGTGCTGACCGTTTCGACGGTGGGCAAATCGGCGCGGGAGCGGATTTTGGCGTGATAGGTGCGGCTGCCGGCGGCGCGAACGGTGAATTGGCCGAGGGCCGCAGTGGAGAATTTATATTCGGCGCTGATATCGAGGCCGTTGGTCTCGGCGGTGCCGAAGATTGGAGCCACGTAGGCGAGGCTGCCGAGCATGCCGAGCAACAGGGGAGGCAGCGAGAGCGCCGACCAGAAGCCGACTTG
>CAJAFD010000488.1 GCA_903938935.1 uncultured Opitutia bacterium | reverse complement strand
GCGCCGCACTATCGTGTCGGTTTACATGAAGAACAACACCGGTTCCTGCGATAAGCAGAACGACTCGCTGGCGGCGCATGCGGCTGAGTTTACCAAAGCTGGCTACGATCTCATCGCGATTAGCCGCGACACGCCGGGCTCGCATCTGAAATACGCCGTTAAGAAAAAAATCACTTACACGTTGGCGAGCGATCCCACCGATCTTTTCGCGCAGGCCGCTGACGCCGTGGTCGAAAAATCGATGTATGGGAAAAAGTATTTCGGGCCGGCCCGCGCGGCATTTGTGCTCGCGCCTGACGGGACGGTGCTCGCCGTGGCCGAGAAAGTGGACACCGCGGACCACGCGGCGCAGCTCAAGGCGCTCATCGCCGGATTAAAATAAAATACGTAGCTCGCTTCGGCGTGATCGGGCGGTTGTGCTGGGCGATGGATTGCCGCGCCGGATGTGGAGCTTGTTGTATTGCTCCTTCGATATCATCGCCGATTCCGGGCATGCCGTTGGGCAAACCGGCGGGCGTGCGCTGCGTGCAACTCTTGGCCGACTTTCGCTGCGCCATCTTTGGTCGGCCCGAGCGTCCCGCGGTGTGTGCGAGCTTGCGCGCCGGTTTAGACATGTGCGGCACGAATCGCCTTGAAGCGCTGGATTTACTCGCGCGGCTTGAAATAGCGACCAAACCCTAGTCGATTCGACCCATGGCCAAAACCGAAGAAGCCCCGAAGATCATCTTCTCGATGCTCAGCGTCTCGAAAAAAATCGAGCGCAAGGAAATCCTCCGCGATATCTCGTTGTCGTTTTATTATGGCGCGAAGATCGGCGTCCTCGGACTCAACGGCTCCGGCAAGTCCTCGCTCATGCGCATCCTCGCTGGCGTCGACACGGAAATCGACGGCCGCGTGCACTTCGAGCCGGGTTACACCGTCGGCTTTCTTCAACAAGAACCCGCGCTCACCCCGGGTTCGACGGTGCGCGCCTGCGTCGAAGAAGGCGTAAAGCATCTCACCGATCTCACTGCCGCCTACGATGCGAGTTGGGATGAACTTTCCGAGGCGGCCGACGACGCGGCCAAAGACGCCATCGCCGACAAGCAGGCTAAATTGCAGGAAAAAATTGACGCCCTCGGCGCTTGGGATGTCGCCCCGCAGGTCGATATGGCGATGGATGCGCTGCGTTGTCCGGCCGGTGATGCGATCGTCGATCATCTCTCCGGCGGTGAACGTCGCCGCGTGGCGCTCGCGCGTTTGCTCCTGCAAAAACCCTCGATTCTCTTGCTCGATGAGCCGACGAATCATCTCGATGCCGACAGCGTCAATTGGCTCGAACAGCATTTAAGCCGCTACGAAGGCACGGTCATCGCCGTCACGCACGACCGTTACTTTTTGGACAACGTCGCCGGTTGGATCCTCGAGCTTGATCACGGCCACGGTCTGCCGTGGAAGGGAAATTATTCTTCGTGGCTGGAGCAGAAACAGGCCGTCGCCTCCGTCGCCGAACGCACCGAGAGCAAGCGCCAGAAAGCGATGGCGCGCGAACTCAGTTGGATCCGCCAAGGTGCCAAGGCGCGCCAGTCGAAGGGCCAGGCCCGCATCAACGCCTACGAGGCCATGCTCAAAGCCGATGTCGCCGAACAAGAAAAATTATTTGAAATCATCATCCCCGCTGGTCCTCGCTTAGGCACGGTCGTGGTTGAGGCGCAGAATGTCGCGAAGGCTTTTGGCGAGAAATTGTTGTTCGATAAACTTAACTTCGCGCTGCCGCCCGGTGGCATCGTCGGCATCATCGGGCCCAACGGCGCGGGCAAGACCACGCTTTTCAAGCTCATCACCAACTTGGAAAAAGCCGACGCCGGTACCTTCAAAGTCGGCGACACGGTGAAGTCGGCCTACGTCGAGCAGTCGCGCGATTCGCTCGAGGGCAACAAGACGATCTGGGAAGTCATCAGCGACGGTCAGGAGATTCTCGCGCTCGGGCCGCGCTCGGTGAACAGCCGCGCCTATTGCGCGCAATTTGGTTTCACCGGCGCCGATCAGCAGAAAAAAGTCGGCGTGCTTTCCGGCGGCGAACGCAACCGCGTGCTTCTGGCGCGCGTGCTCAAGAGCGGCGCGAATTTGCTTTTGCTCGACGAGCCAACCAACGATCTCGACGTAAATTCCATCCGCGCACTGGAGGAGGCGCTCGAGACGTTTGCCGGTTGTGCGGTGATTATTTCGCACGATCGCTGGTTCCTCGATCGGGTAGCGACGCACATCATGGCGTTTGAAGGCGACAGTTACGTCCACTGGTTCGCGGGCAATTACTCGAGTTATCTTGAGGATTTTAAGAAGCGTAAGGGCAAAGAGGCCGATCAACCGCACCGGATCAAATACCGCAAACTGTCGCGTTAAACCGTGGCGTGAGCCCGGTGCGCGAACCGCCACGCTGGCTTGCGGAGCGGCGGAAATTGCGCACGGTGGCGTGCAATCCCATGAAACGTTTCTCTTCGTTGCTTCGATTCATTGCGCCGATCTTCGCCTTTTCTCTCATGTCCCACGCCGCTCAGCCCCAACTCTCGTCTCTCGTCCTCGGTGGTGGTTGCTTCTGGTGTACGGAGGCCACTTATGAACTCTTGCCCGGCGTGAAGGCCGTCACGAGCGGTTACTCCGGCGGCAAAGAAGCCAATCCGACTTACGAGCAAATCTGCGCGCAGGTGACCGGCCACGCTGAGGTCATCAAGATCGATTACGATCCCGCGGTCGTGAGCTTGGAGACGTTGTTGGATTATTTTTGGTCGGTGCATAATCCGACGCAGGTCGGCGGTCAGGGCAACGATCATGGGCCGCAATACCGCTCGATCATCCTTTACTCCGATGAGACGCAGAAAGCCGCCGCGACGAAGTCCCTCGCCGCCGCGAGCAAGACCTTCCGCGATCCCATCACCACCGAGATCGTGCCGCTTGTGAAATTCTGGCCGGCCGAGGGTTACCATCAGGATTATTTCGCGAAAAACCCCAGCGCCGGTTATTGCCGGTACGTGATCGCGCCGAAGGTGAAGAAACTGAAAGAGCAGATTCCGGCTCTAAAAAAATAAGTCCGGACTCTCGTTTTC
>CAJAFD010000487.1 GCA_903938935.1 uncultured Opitutia bacterium | reverse complement strand
TAAAAACCTCCACGCTACCCGTCGTCGCTCTGGGCGTCGGCATCGGCGTGGATTACGGCATCTACCTTTTTGCGCGACTGGAAACGGCTATGAAATCCGGCGCCCATTTTGAAGACGCTATGATCATCGCTTTCAAAGACACCGGCGCGGCGATCGTCTTCACCGGCCTCACACTCGCGATCGGCGTCAGCTTGTGGATTTTCTCCGATCTCAAATTCCAGGCCGACATGGGTATTTTGCTCACATTCATGTTTTTGGTAAACATGCTCGGCGCGATCATTCTGTTGCCCGCGATGGCGCGTTGGTTTTGGCGCCACCACGGCAGCCCGGGAACGACCCCGACGTCATAAGTTAGGATCGAATATTTTCGCGCTAGTCAAAACGCGCCGCTTCGGCCAATCCTGAGCGCCATGTCCGGCGCCCCCGAATCTTCGCCCAGCACTTCGCTCCTCACCGCTAGCCAGCGTCGCACGGTCGGTTTCGCGCTCACCCTCGCCGCGGTTTGCGGCGCCCTCGCTCTTCTCATTGCAAGCGGCATCGCCCTCGGGCGCATGATCAGTTTTTTCTCAAGTGTGCTCTGGCCGTTAGCTGTCGCGGGTGTGCTCGCCTTGATGTTGCGACCCATCGTGGATTTATTGGGCGCTCGGCTACATTTAAGGCGTATCACGGCCGTCGTGGTGATTTACGGGACCGCGTTGTTGATCTGTAGCGGCACGTTGTTGCTGCTCCTACCACCTTTAGTGGACCAAGTGCTCGATTTCATCGGCTACGTGCCCACGCTGGGGGAACAAGCCAGTCTCTACATCGAGACGCATTATCCCGACTGGGTCACCTTTGCCCAACGCCAACTCGCCAACCCTGTCGTCCGTCAAATCAGCGAGGGACTCGGTGTCGAAGCGCAAAATTTACTCAAGCAAACGCTTCCCTCCTTGCGTGCCGCTGGGGGCAGCCTGCTTGGCCTCGGCGCATTCGCGACCCACGTCGCGATCATTCCCGTTTATCTCTTTTTCTTTCTACTCTCGGTCGGTGGTGATCCGACGAAAAACCTGCCGGAGCACCTTTCGTTTTTAAAACCTGCGGTGCGCGATGACCTGATTTTTCTCGTGCGTGAATTCATCGGCATCATCGCTTCTTTTTTCCGCGGGCAAATCCTCATTGGGCTGATCATGGGGGCCATGCTGGCGCTGGGTTTTAGCCTCATCGGATTAAAATTTGGCCTCTTCATCGGCCTGTGCGTCGGCGTGCTGAACATCGTCCCCTACCTCGGTAGCATCATCGGCCTCGCGCTCACCTTGCCGCTCGCGTTCCTCCAGTCCGATGGCGGATGGAAACTCGTCGGATTGGTGCTCGCCGTAAAAATGGTCGTACAGCTTATCGAGGGCTGGGTACTCACGCCCAAAATCATGGGCGCACGCACCGGCCTGCATCCGGTCACGATCATTGTCGCGATTTTCTTCTGGGGCACCGCCTTCGACGGTGTGCTGGGGATGTTACTCGCGATCCCGCTCACCGCGTTCTTCGTCACCGCGTGGCGGCTGGTTAAGCTTAAATATTTTGCCGCCTGATTTATTTTTCGTGGCTCGCATCCCTTCGTCTCCTCCGGAATGCGCCCAGTGTGGCGCCGAGATTTCGCCACAAGCCCAAGCGTGTCCCGAGTGCGGCGCAGACGAGCGCACTGGCTGGCGCGAAACCTCGATCTACGACGGACTCGATTTACCTGAAGCCGACTCCGAGCACCCAGCGTCCGCTCACAAAAACTCCGGCGGGCTGGCTTGGTATTGGATCATCACCGGAGTAGCGGTGTTAGTGATTATCCTCCTTTCTGCTCTCGGCCTGCGCTGATCACAGAGCTGGGTATTGAAACCTAGGCAGATTAATTAGCTGACCGGCGCCTTTCGTCTTTCGTTTCACGGGCCTCGCCCTTTGCGTGGGACATGGCTTGGGAGATTCAGTTTCAACACGGCATTCATCTGCCCCAAATCGGCTGGTCCCTCGACGCGACCCGCCGCGCCGAGCGTGCCTTCGTTTCCCACGCGCACTCCGATCACATGGCCCGTCACGCCGAGGTCATCTGCACGCGACCGACCGCCCGCCTGATGCGCGCCCGCCTCCCGAGCAAAAAGCGCGTCGAGCACATTTTGCCCTTTGGCCACACCGAGCAACTCACCCCCGAGTGCACCGTCACTCTTCATCCCGCCGGACATATTTTCGGTTCCGCGCAGATCCTTCTCGATCACACCACGCACGGAACGCTGCTTTACAGCGGCGATTTCAAACTCCTCCCGAGCCACGCCGCCGAACCCTGCGCCACCCCACGCGCCGATACCCTCATCATGGAGACCACCTTTGGGCTCCCACGCTACGTCTTCCCCCCCAGCGCTGAAATCATCGTCAACCTCGTGGCTTTTTGCCGTGAGACCCTCGCTGCCGGCGCCACGCCCGTACTGCTGTGTTATAGCCTAGGTAAAAGCCAAGAAGTCCTGCGCGCCCTCGCCGACGCTGGTCTACCGATCATGCTCCAATCCGAGACGCACCGCCTCACTCGCATCTGCGCACAACTGGGGCTCGATTTCCCGCCGCACACTGAATTCGACGCAGCCACCCACGCCGGTCACGTCGTCATCTGCCCGCCGCACGCACCCGGACTCCTCAAACGGATCGCCGCTCCGCGCACCGCCTCGATTACCGGCTGGGCCCTCGACTCACGTCCGTTTCACGGCCAACAACACGCCGCGGCCTTCCCGCTCTCCGACCACGCCGATTACCCGTCACTGCTGCGCTACGTCGAACTCGTCCAACCCAAACGTGTCTACACCCTCCACGGCTTCGCCAAACCCTTCGCGGCCACCCTGCGCGCTCTCGGCATCGCCGCCCAGCCCATCGGCACCGATTTCCAAACTGAACTCCCGCTCGCCTAGCCAATCTCCTTAAACCATCTCGCTTCGCTCGACGTCCCCATGACTCGCCTTTGGCTCGCTCTTATTTTTCTCAGCGCTGTCGCGTTCACCCCGCTCTCGGCCCAACTCGCCCTCCGCCCGGGCGAAGTACTCACCTACCGCGTCGGCTGGAGCCTTTTTAATAACGCCGGAGAAATCAAAATCTTCACCGAAAACTCTGCGCCCGAATCTAATCCGCCGCACCTTCTCACCGTCACCACGACGGCCACGCGCGGACTCGCCCGCAAGCTCTACGCCTTCGATGCCCGCGCGGAAGCCCTCGTTGATGCTCGCACCGGCCAACTCCGCGCCCACCTCGAAACCAGCACCACTTCGAATAAAAACACCCGTAACCGCACCACCTTCGACTACGCCACTCGCACCGCATTCTATCGCGATGAATTTAACCCCGCCAAAAACCTCGATTTCCCTCTGCCCGCAGGCGAACCCCTCGATCTCATCCTGAGCCTCATCAACACGCGCACGTGGGACCTCAAACCCGGCGAACACCGCGACGCCCTCGTCCTCTTTGAAGAAGAAGCCTACGAGCTCACGATCCGCGCCGTGCGCTACGAATCCATCACCACTCCGCTTGGCACCTTCAACACCCTCGTACTGGAGCCGCGCATGGAAAAAACTCCGCCCAAAGGCATGTTCAAACGCGGCACCGCCGTCCGTGTCTGGATCGCGCATAACGATCCGCGCCGTCTGCCGGTCCGCTTCGAGGTCGAATTCAAATTCGGTTCCGGTGTCGCCACGCTCACGTCCTACCAACCGCCTAGCGCTCCCACCTCCGATGCGCCGCATCCTCGTCCTTAGAGGCGGCGCGCTCGGTGATTTCATCGTCACCCTCCCCGCGCTCGCCGCACTCCGCCAACACGCACCCGCGGCCCGCATCGAGCTCGCGGGCAACGCTTCTGCCGCGGAGCTCGCCTTCGCCCGCGGCCTGATCGACGCCGTCCATTCTCAACACGAAGCCCGCTGGGCCGCGCTCTACGAACGCGCCCCACTCCCCGCTGATTTCGCCACCTGGCTCGCGAGCTTCGATGTCATCCTCAATTTCTGGCCCGACCCCGACGCCGACCTCGCCCACCACTTACCGCTTCATCCCGCGCAGACATTTTTAAACGCACCCGCCCATCCGACCTGCGCGCCCGCCGCCGCCCACTACTGCACACCACTGCGAGCGCTAGATATCGCCACTCCCGCCATTTTTTACCCTCTGGCCGAGCGGACCGCTCTCCTAAAAACCCAGCGCATCGCGATTCATCCCGGCAGCGGTTCACCGCAAAAAAATTGGCCGCTTGAGCGCTGGCTCGAACTCGCCACGTGGCTCTGCTCCCACCACCACGCCGAACTGCTGATCATCACCGGCGAAGCTGAGAGCTCCACCACGCGCCTCGCCTTCGCCCCGCTCGGCGCCGCCGCGCACCAGCTCCCGCTCGAAACCCTTATCCGCGAATTCTCCAACTGTCGTCTTTTTCTCGGTCACGACTCCGGGATCAGCCATCTCGCCGCCGCGTGCTCCGTGCCGAGTCTGCTTTTTTTTGGCCCCACCGATCCTGCCATCTGGGCTCCGCCCGCACCGCACGTTCACGGGCTACAGTCGAGCTCGAGCGTAGCCAGCATCTCCTTGGCCAGCGCTCAAACAGCCATCAGCTCCCTTCTCGGCGCCGCGTAGCCAAGGCAGGCGGGAACTGCGAGCGGACTTAGACGCTTCGCCGCGAGAGCGCGGTTTATCTTTGATTATCTGCGGCGCGGCCTTTGATTGCGCGCCTTCCACGTTGAACGCAACCACCGCGACCACCTCCGCTACTCAAAAAAAGCACGATCTCGCCCGCAGCTTCCGCCTGTGCACGGCCGACGGTATTGTCGCCATGCCCATCGTGACGATGTCGCTACCGGTCAATGTCTTCATCACCGCACTGGTCACCAAAGCCTTCGTCTTACCCAAGCCCGCGATCGGATTGCTCACGGCGATGCCGTTCATCGCTAATTTTTTCCAAATTTTCGCGGCACCGTTTATTGCCCGTTGGCGCCCACCGAAGACGGTCACTGTGACCGCCGCTTGCATCCACCTCGCCCTCTGGATGGGGCTTGGCGTAGGTTTGCCGTGGATACCGCGCACCGACCCTACCATCGCCGCGCGTTGGCTCATTCTGTGGTTTTTCGTCTCCAGTTGCTTCGCGGCCGTCGCCGGCGTGTCGTGGAATTCTTGGGTGCAGGAATGGGTTCCCGCCCGGCTGCGCGGCAAATATTTCTCTCGCCGCAACGCTTACCTCCAATTTTCCACACTGGCCTTTTTGTTTTTCGCGGGCTGGACGCTCGCGCACTGGGACTACGCCATTCCCGC
>CAJAFD010000486.1 GCA_903938935.1 uncultured Opitutia bacterium | reverse complement strand
GTTTCGCTGGCCACATTCCCGCCGACGTCGGCCTCGTCCACGCCATGGAGCGCCGCCAAGAAACGGTCGACCACCTCGACGGCTACATCGAATACCTCGGCGCCGACACCGCGCCCGTCGATTCCGCCAAACTCGCAGCCATCGTGAAACTCACCCGCGACACCGGCACCGCGGTCGTTCCCACCCTGCCGCTTTGGGAAACCATCATCGGCGCCGCCGATCTCGAAAAAATGCTCTCCTACCCCGAGCTCCGCTACATGCCCGCTAAGGAAGTCGCCCGCTGGAAATCCGTCTATGAACGTCGCACGTCGGATCCGAAATTCTCGCAATCCCGCGCCCGGCAAATCGCCGCCAACCGCAAGGTCGTCCTCAAAGCCCTCGCCGACGGCGGCGTCACGATCCTCTTCGGCACGGATGCGCCGCAGGAATTCAGCGTCCCTGGTTTTTCGATTTATCGCGAGATGCAGGCCAACATCGCCGCCGGCCTCACGCCTTACCAAGTGCTACGCTCCGCCACCAAAAACGTCGGCGACTATTTTAAAACCAAAGACACCTTCGGCCTCGTCGCCGCCGGCCACCGCGCCGATCTCGTAGTCCTCAACGCCAATCCACTCACCGACATCGCCCACGTCGCTCAGCGCGCCGGCGTGATGCTCCGCGGCCGCTGGCTCCCTGAAGCCGAACTCCAAGCCGGCCTCGCCAAAATCGCCGCCGCGCCTTGAAGCCCGTTTACTTCACAACAAAGCGATAAGTCCCCGCGCCGACCTCCACGCGTAAATCCTCTCCGACCGCGACGCATGCGCGCACTCCGGCGGCTTGATTTAGCGCAACGCCGCTCTCCGTGGTTCGCTCCTTCGTGGCTTGTGGCAAAATCACCGCAGCCGTCGTGTTGGGCGGCACCGTGACATCGAGGGTTAAGACTCCATTTTCATTTTTCCAAGAACTCACGATCCGGCCATGAATCGAATCGTAGTATGCCTTCACCCAAAATATCGGCGGCTGATCTGGATTGCTGCCGGCCGTCGATGGACGCGGCCGAATTATAATTTTTCGATATCCGGCTCCATCTGAATCGATGCCAGCGAGCGAGCGATAAGCCCACTCCATCACCGCGCCAAACGCGTAATGACTAAAACTGTTCATCGCAGAATTTTGCAGGCCGTTCGCGCCGCCGAATCCGTGCTCGGTCGTGTAACTATCCCAACGCTCCCATACCGTGTTCGCACCGTTAACAACTTCGTAGCCCCAGCTGGGAAATTTTCGGCTCTGAAATAATCGCGTCGCCAGATCGTGCTGCCCGTTTTCCGTCAAGGCCGGCAACAAGGAGCGCGTGCCGAGAAATCCCGTCGCCATGCGGACGTCGTTGCGGGTGATTTTTTCTGCAAGCATCGCCGCAACTTTCGGCCGCTCGGCCTCGGGAATCAGCCCGATCCAGAGCGCCATCACGTAAGCCGTCTGCGTGTCGATCGTAAGCGTGCCGTCGGCTTTGCGGTAGGTTTTGTTAAACACCGCCTGCGTCTTGGCTCGGCGGGCGCGATAGTTGGCTGCTTCGACCGGACGCCCAATGGCTTCAGCCATTTCGGCCATCAGCGCGCAATCGAGCGCATGGAAACAGGTGTCGAGATAATCGATGGGCGTCGTCTCTTTGACGTTGAGCCAATCACCCCACGGATTGCCCAGGCTCGTGCCGAGTCCCTCCGGCGTGGTGCTGGCCTGACGCCACGCCATAAATCGCGTCATCGACGCCCAATGCCGTTCGAGCAGCCGCGTGTCGCCGTACGTTTTCCAAATTGTCCATGGGCAAATAATCCCCGCATCCGTCCAGCCCGTGCCGAAATTTTTCGCGGCCGACCCGTGCGCCATCGGATACGGCGCGTAATCGGGATATGCGCCAAAGCTACGCTGTGCTTCGGCAACGTCGTCGCTCCACTTGGTGAAAAATGCGGCGACGTCGGCATTAAACGTGGCGGTGCGGATATAAGCCTGCGCGTCGCCCATCCAACCGAGACGTTCATCACGTTGCGGGCAGTCCGTGGGGATTTCCACGAAGTTGGCGCGCTGGGTCCATTGGGCGTTTTTACCAAACTGCGTGAGCACGGGATCGCTGCATTCAAAATTACCGGCAAGTGGCGTGTCGTTGTTCAGCACAAGACCCGTGATGGCATCGAGCGCGGGGCGCTCCGCGAGGCCCGTGAGTTCCACGTATTGAAACCCGTGATAGGTGAAACGCGGCGACCACGTTTCGCCCGCTGCATCCCCGCGTAGTGTGTAAAAATCCGTCGCGCGCGCCTTGCGGAGATTTTCCGTCATGAGTCGCCCATCGGGATGCAACATCTCGCCGTAGCGCAAGCGCACCTGCGTACCCGCAGCACCTTTGATTTTTAGACGCACGATCCCGGCAAAATTTTGCCCGAGATCGAAAAGGTAAACTCCCGGCGTCGGTTCGCTCATGCGCTTGGCCAGCATCTCCTGGGTCACGCGGATCGGCGGCGCGGAGTAAGCCTGCATTTTTGGCGGCGCTACAAAACCCAAGTCCATGTCGCGTTGTTCGATCGCATCGGAATACAGCGCGTGAGCGCGGGGATTGGTTTCTGCGCGCACCGCCGGCGCCCAAGTAGTGGCTGCATAACCCGGCGCCGCCCAACCGCTCAATTCAGCTCGCGCATCGTAGGCTTCGCCCATGATCAGATCGGCTTCACGCGTCGGCCCGCGATCGGTGACGCGCCACGTCGCATCCGTGCCTAGGGTTTCGTGCGTGCCATCCGTATAATCGATTTCGAGCTGCGCCCGAAACGCCGGGGTTTTCCCGTAAAAATATCGCCCGACTTTATTCGGTCCATAACCCACCAAGAGCCCGTAGCCGACGTAGCCCGCATACCAACCGTCGGCGACAACCGCACCGAGCACATTGGTGGCGCCGCTCCGCAGCAAAGCCGTCACATCATGCGTGCGATAATAAGCGCGTTGTAAATAATCCGACCATCCGGGCTGGAAAAACGCATCACCCACACGTTGGCCGTTGCAATAAAGGTCGTAGAGTCCGAGGGCCGACGCGTAGACGACGGCGCGGCGCACGGTTTTTTGCGCGGTAAATTCTTTCCGAAAATGACGTGGCGGCGGCAGATGCAATTTCGCGCGGTCTGTGTGCAGCGGTTCATCGTCGCGCTGGGCGATCCAAGCGGCCGTCCAATCCGCCGGTTGCAACAAACCCATCGTCCACCGCGCAACAGGACTCCAGGCGGAGGCTTGATTCAGCTCATCCCAAATCCGCACCTGCCAAAAACACTCCGCGCGCGACGTTATCGCTCGTCCCGCGTAAACCACTTGATTCGACATCGCACCGTCCACGCGTCCACTGTCCCAGAGATCCGCTTCGCCACGCGCGAGCCTTTCGGCGGTCGAAGCAACGCGGATCTGCGACGCCGTTTGAGCCGCGCCACGTCGCGCAGATTCTAACCGCCACGAAAGCCGCGGGGCCAATGCATCGATGCCCTCCGGTTCACTGAGATATTCACAACGCAAAGCCGACACAGCGACCGACTGCGAACGCAACGAGGTAGATGCGGGCAGCAAGCCCAGAACGAGGATGAGCGAGGCTGTAAGTCTTGGGATGAACATCGTCAGAATTTTGATGAACAGAAAATGTTGCCCCTCGGCCGTAAGAGCGTGGTGACGCAGGGAAGTTATACGTTAAGGAAGTTGCGTCGTCTTCTTGCCAAAACCGGGCTCAATCTTGATCAGCGCAGTCGCCGCAAACGAGGGAATCGTTGCGATCAAGACCCACATAAAAAATTTCACGTAGCCGAGCTGATCCTGAATCCAGCCCGCGCCCATTCCCGGCAACATCATGCCGAGCGCCATAAAGCCGGTGCAAATCGCGTAGTGCGCCGTCTGGTTTTCTCCCCGCGCGATCATAATCATATAAAGCAGATAGGCCGCGAACCCGAACCCGTAGCCAAACTGTTCCACCGCGAGCAAGCTGCTGATCAAAACCACGCTGCTCGGTTGCACCAGCGCGAGGTAGATGAAAACCAAGTTGGGCAAATTCATCGCCAAAATCATCGGCCACAACAGCCGCTTCAGACCATAAACCGAAATAATCCAGCCGCCCAAAATCCCGCCGATCGTGAGCGCCGCCACGCCGACCGTCCCGTAAACGAGCCCCACTTGCTGCGTCGTCAACCCGAGCCCGCCCACATCGCGACCATCCAGCAGAAACGGCGTAACGAGTTTCAACGCCTGCGATTCCGCAAAGCGGTAAAGCAGCAAAAATCCCAGCGCCGCCCCGATGCCGGGTTTTTTAAAAAACAAAACAAACACGCGGGCGAAATCACTCCACAGTTGTCCCGTGCGCGGGGCCGCCCGATCCGCTGCCGGCTTGGGTAGCACGAAGAAATGATACAGTCCCGCGAGTAGAAAAAAAACCGCGAGCACCAAAAACACGATCGACCAGGCCTGCGTGAAACTCCCCAGCGTCTGCGCGAGATAACCCGCCAAATACACGAGCCCGCCCTGACCCGATAGCGTCGCCATCCGATAAAACGTGCTGCGCACGCCGACAAACGCCGCCTGCCGATGCGGCGGCATCGCGAGCAGATAGAATCCGTCGGCCGCGATGTCGTGCGTCGCCGAGCTAAAGGCGAGCAACCAAAAGACCGCCAACGAAGCCTGGAAATACGCCGGCCCGGGCAAGGTCAACGCCACGGCCGCGAGCGCCCCGCCGATACCGATCTGCAAGGAGACGATCCAAAAGCGCTTCGTGCGAAACAACTCCACCAGCGGCGACCAGAGCGGCTTGATGACCCACGGAAGATACAGCCAGCTCGTGTAGAGCGCGATATCCGTGTTCGAGACCTTCAGGTTTTTATACATGACGACCGCGAGCGTCATCACGACGACGTAGGGAATGCCTTGGCAAAAATAGAGCGAGGGAATCCAGCGCCAGACGTTGGGAGTTTTCGGTGCGGGAGTTTCCATGGGATAAAATTTCGGGTGCTTAAGAACCAGAATCCGTGACGAGGTCCAACCGCACGCGCGGGCTTTCGTTGCCCACCGCGTCGACCGCGCTCACGACGACGCTCTTGAGTTTACCGAGCTTCGGATCGGCACCAAGGCTCAAGCGCGAATCCGAAGCGCGTTGCACGGAAAATTTCCAGTGTTCGCCGTACCATCGCCACACCGCATAAGCGACCACGGGTTTGCCCACGCCCGCCGCAATCGTCGCCGTAGCGCCACCGCTCGCGCGTTTGAGGGCAGGCGCGGGCGGCACGGTGGCGTCGAGCCATGGCGTCGCCGGCACGAGCGCATCTTGGGCGTAGGGTCCAGCACTCAACCGCGCATCAATGCCGCGGCGTCCTTGCAGCAGCGCGATCATACTAAAATGAATGTGTCCGGTCGCCCCACGCTGCGCCCGCGTGAGGTCGATCTGATGCGTGATCTCCTCGGGCGACCACGATTTCGGCGTGTCGTTGATCGAGCTCGTAAATAAACCCGGCCAGATATGGCGCTGGGTGGGATTGCGCTCGGTCCAATACTTTAACAACACCGCAAAATCCTGCGCCTTTTTTTCCTTCGGCCAATAAAGCTGCGGCGCGAGGTAATCGAGCCAGCCTTTTTCCAGCCACAATTCCACATCGGCGTAGAGTTTGTCGTATTGGCTAAAACCGGCGATGCCGCGCGGCCGGAGCTGCGGGCGGCCGATGCCAAAGGGACTCACACCAAATCGCACGCGCGGCTTGATCGTGTGAATGGTGCGGTAGATTTTTTCCACCAACTGATTTACCTGTTGTCGGCGCCACTCCGCTCGCTCCGCCTTGCCGCCCGACGCACGGTAGCGTTGCCAAGCGGGTTCATCCGGAAAATCCAGCTCGGGCGCGGCTGAGAGTTTTACCACCGGCGCGCCCGCCGCTGCGGTTGCGGGAGCAGCGATGGGATACGGATAAAAATAATCGTCGATGTGCACGCCATCGATGTCGTAGCGGCGCACAACGTCGCTGATCACTTCAAGCGTGCGGCGCGCGGCAAACGATTCGGCGGGATCCATCCAAAGCAAGTCGCCGTAAGCTTTCACCGCCTCGGGGTTCGTCTGCGCGATGTGTGTCGCCGCGAGCGGTGCTTTGGCGGTGTTGTGGCGTGCGCGGTAAGGATTGAACCACGCATGCAACTCAAGCCCGCGCCGGTGTGCTTCCGTCACCCAAAACTCCAGCGGATCATAAAACGGCGTGGGCGCTCGGCCTTGTGCGCCCGTCAAATATTCCGACCACGGCTCCAGCTCGGAGGCATACAAGGCATCGGCGGCCGGACGCACTTGGAGAATAATCGCGTTGAGTTTCAACGCTTGGGCGCGCTCCAAAATCGCGAGCGCCTCGGCGCGTTGTTGTTCAACGGGCAGGCCAGGTTTACTCGGCCAATCGATATTCGCCACGGTGGCGACCCACGCCGCGCGAAATTCCCGCGGCGCCGGTGGCGGATTATTTTCCCGATCAAAAAAATACCAAGCCAGCGTAAGCCCGGCGAGACTCACGATCAAGGCACCGAGAACCCACGGTAAGCGTTTCATCCTGTTAGACGCGCGCGCTCACGCCTGCAAAATCGCGCGGCGCACATCGCCAGCGACGGCATCGAGGGCGGCCTGCGCGGCGGTGACGTTGGTTTTCAAGTGCAGCGCCACGATCGCGGTTTTCACTTTATAGCCGCACTGCTCGAGCGTGCTTTTCGCCGCGGCTTCATCCGCGCCGGTTGCGCGCACCGTCAATGCGATCGCACGGCGGAAGAGTTTCGCGTTGGTCGGCATGACATCGACCATGAGGTTGCCGTAAACTTTATGCAGCCGGACCATGATCGCGCTCGAGAGCGTGTTGAGAAAAATCTTCTGCGCCGTCCCGGCTTTCAGGCGCGTGCTGCCGGAAATCGTTTCGCTCCCCGTATCAAGTGTGATGCCAATCTCTGCCGCGGCGACGACGGGTGAATCAGGATTGTTAGCGGCGCCAATCGTGAGGAGACCCGCCGCGCGACCGGCTTCGAGCGCACCCAAAACGTACGGCGTAGCGCCTGAAGCCGCGAGGCCGATCAAGACGTCGTTGCTCGTGGGCTTCGTGGCATGGACATCAGCGGCGCCTTGCGCGCGATTATCTTCAGCGCCTTCCACGGCTTCAAACAGCGCCGCGCGTCCGCCCGCGAGGAGCGCGACGACGCGATCCTTGGGCCAACTAAACGTCGGCCACAGTTCCACGCTATCGAGGAGTCCGAGTCTGCCCGACGTGCCCGCGCCGGCGTAAATCAAACGCCCGCCCGCCGCGATGCGGGGCGCGGCGGCATCCACGGCGCGCGCGATATGCACGGCGGCGGCGTGGACGACTTGCGCCGCGTGGACTTGGTCAGCCGTGAAGGCGCGGATCAAATCCGGCGTCGCATAACGGTCGAGATCGGGGTGCTGGCCGCTGGGAGTTTCCGTGTTCAACATCGGTGTGCCGAGAATCCCGCGTTGCCGCGTTCGATTCAACTGCTCATTTCACCTTACGCGTGGATCGCTCTTATCCAACTCCCAACCCTTCACCCGCCGCCGAGCTCTACGTCGGTGCGCTTTCCGGCACCAGTGTGGACGGGATTGATGTCGCCCTCGTGCGATTTGACCCGCAGCCGACCCTCGTGGCTTCGCACTCGCTCGCCTTTCCCGCGGCGTTGCGAATCGAATTACTCGCGCTCTGCGTTCCAGGCGAAAACGAGATCGATCGGCTGGGCCGCGCTGATGTCGCGCTTGGCCAACTTTTCGCCCAAGCCGTCAACGAACTTCTCGCGCAGACCGGCTTCGCTCCCCGCGCCGTTCGCGCCATCGGTAGCCACGGGCAAACGATCCGTCACCGACCCGGCTTCGCGCCGGCGTTCACACTCCAGATCGGCGACCCCAACGTCATCGCTGCGGCCACCGGCATTCCCGTCGTCGCCGATTTTCGTCGCAAAGACGTCGCGCTCGGTGGGCAAGGCGCGCCACTTGTCCCGGCTTTTCACGCCGCGATGTTTCGCGATGCCCGCAGCGATCGCGTCGTCGTCAACATCGGCGGCATCGCCAATCTCACCGCGTTACCCGCTGCCC
>CAJAFD010000485.1 GCA_903938935.1 uncultured Opitutia bacterium | reverse complement strand
GTCATCGCCGCGGAGTGTGCGAAACTGCTCGGCGAGGATTTTGTCTGCTACGGCCACGATTCGCTGGCGAAGGTGTGCGCGGATATGTTGCGTGCGCAGGAAAAGACCCTCGCGTGTGCCGAAACGGCGAGCGGCGGCTTGCTGGCGAATTCCTTTACGGATATTTCCGGCGCCTCGAAATGTTTCGCGGGTGGCACGGTGGGTTACTCCAACGAATCCAAAATGCAGCTCCTCGACGTGCCCGAGTGTCTGCTCGCGCAGCATGGCGCGGTGAGCGCGGAGAACGCGGTCGCGATGGCGACGGGTGCAGCGGAGAAACTCGGGGCGGACTACGCGGTCGCGATCACGGGTTTCGCCGGTCCCTGCGGCGGCACGCAGGAAAACCCGGTCGGGACTTTCTTCCTCGCGCTGCACGCCCCGCATGGCGTGTGGTCGAAAAAACTCAGTTATCCCGGCCCGCGCACGACGGTCAAAGTCCGCGCGGTGAATGCGGCGCTCGATTGGTTGCGGCGCGAATTGGTGCGCGCGGCGAGCGGCGCCAGCGCGATTTCGCCGCGCGGGGAAGCGATGCAATAAACGGCGTCCGCAGAAATTCCCGCCGACCGAACGGTTTCAGCCTAGCAGATTTTTCAACGCCGCGAGGTATTTTTCCTGCGTGCGCGTAATGACTTCGGCGGGTAACTGCGGCGCGGGCGGTTGCTGGTTCCAATTAAGCGCGAGCAAGTGGTCGCGGACAAATTGCTTGTCGTAACTCGGAGGGGAGCCGCCGGGCGCGTAACTTTCGGCGGGCCAGTAACGCGAGGAATCCGGCGTGAGCACCTCGTCGATGAGCACAAGATTGCCGGCGTCGTCGGTGCCGAATTCAAATTTCGTGTCGGCCAAAATCATGCCGGCGCCGCGGGCGCGGTCGTGACCGAATTGGTAAAGCGCGAGGCTCGTGGCTTTGACTTTTTCGTAGAGCGCGGCGCCGATGCGCGCGGCGGCTTGGGCGTCGTTGATCGGCGCGTCGTGTTCGCCTTTCGGGGCTTTGGTTGTGGGCGTGAAAATCGGCGTCGGCAGGCGTTCGGCTTGGCGCAAGCCGGCGGGGAGGTGGATGCCGCAGACTTCGCCGGTTTTTTGGTAGCTGCTCCAGCCGCTGCCGATGAGGTAGCCGCGCGTGACGCACTCGATGGTGAGCGGCGTGAGTTTGCGCACGATCATGCTGCGCAACTGTAGATCGCGGTCGTGCAAGCCGCGCCGGGCAAACTCGCCGGCTTGATCGGGCAACAGGTGGTTGCGGATGAGTTTCTCCGTCTGGGCGAACCACCAGTTGCTCATCTGGGTGAGCACGATGCCCTTGCCCGGAATACCGTCCGGCAAAATCACATCAAAGGCCGAGAGGCGATCGCTCGCGACGAGCAGGAGCGCGTCGCCGAGGTCGAAGATTTCGCGGACCTTACCCGAGGCGAGCAACGGAAACGGTACGCCGTCGAAACGGGTGACGGCCTTGGGCGGCAGGGCGGCGGCGATAGCGGAGAAGTGCATGGGTTTTCCGCCACCACAGAGGCGCGGTCTGCGCGGGAAAACAAGCTTCGCGTGCGCGCGCTTGCGGTTCGCCACGCTGGAGCCGCCGCTGGGCGCGTGGTTCCGCAGTTGTGCCCGCGCGCGCGGTGCGCCAACGTCTCCGCGATGAAAACGTCGCGCGCGCCGATTTTGTTTTTAGCGGGGATCGTCTTGGGGCTGGCATTTCCGCTCCGCGCGGAGCCGGCTACGGCGGCGTCGCGCGCGCCGGTCGTCGCGCCGTTGCCGCCGGTGGCTTCGCTCGCGGAATTGCAGTCGCGACTCGAAGCGCACGTGAGCGATCCGCGTTTTGCCGCCGCGGCGTGGGGCGTAAAAATCGTCTCCCTCGACACGGGTCGCACGCTGTACGCGCACGCGCCGGATCGGCGCTTGAGCCCCGGTTCGAACGCTAAACTCTACGTAGCGGCGCTCGCGCTTGACACGCTCGGCGGCGATTACCGCGTGCGTACGCCGGTCTTCGCTTCGACGCCAGTCGATGCGGCGGGCGCGATTCTAGGTAACGTCATCGTGAGCGGGCGTGGCGACCCGAGCTGCGATCCGCGTCGTTTGCAGCAGGATTTTTTGGCGGCGTTTGATCCCTACGTCGCGGTGCTAAAAAACGCGGGCGTGCGTCGCATCGCGGGCGACGTTGTGGCGGATGCCACGTATTTTCGCGCCACGCCGTTTGGTGCGAG
>CAJAFD010000484.1 GCA_903938935.1 uncultured Opitutia bacterium | reverse complement strand
GCTGAGTCAGAAAACGGCCGGTTTCGTCGATGATGAGAAACCGTCGATCACCAACGAGGCCATGGGTATCAAGCCGAGCGGAGGAAACCGCGAAACCACCAAGAGATTTAACCGGGTAAAGAAAAAGGCCGCTGAGGCGCATGCGCGAATCTTCAGCGCGCGCCGCGAAGTTTGGCAATCATGGGCTCAGGCGCAGCGATGGGCTTGTTTTTTAAGTCAGGGCTGCAGACGGAAACTGCGCCAACGTCATCACGCCGCTACGACGCCGGATGTCGCTACGACGGGTGTCGGGGGCGCGGCGCGTGCAGCTTGGTCGATGCGGGTGACGACGCCGGCGGTGAGATGGGCCACGTGATCGGCGATGGCGAGGACGGCTGGATGGTGCGCGGCGATGATGATGGTTTTGCCTTGGTCGCGGAGTTTTTGGAGTAGGGCCAGGACGGTATTTTCCGAGGCGGCGTCGAGGGCGGCGGTGGGATCGGAGGCGCGCGCGATGCGGATGGACGCGGTTGGCGAGACGGAGAGGGTGAGGTGCGTGGGGTCGAGCGCGGTGGTGATGAGCGCCATGCGCGGGAGCGTGCGCTGGGTGAGGAAGCGGCCGTTCTCATCGACGACGAGGAAGCGCCGGTCGCCGACGAGGCCGAGGGCGTCGAGGTCGGCGGAGAGGACGGAAATGCCGGCGAGCGATTTAACGGGGTAAAGGCAGATGCCGGTGAGTCGCATGGGGACGAATCAGAGCGAGGTCGTGTGCCCACGGAATGGTCTGACGCAGCGGAGCGGGCACAAAAAAACGCAGCCGGCCGTGAGGCAGGGCTGCGTGGGGAATGGAAGCGGCGCGCGATCAGCGGGCGCGGGCAAATTTGGAGGTGAGGATGACAGTCTGTTCGCTGCTGACAGCCACACCATCTACCATCTTGGGCGCGAAGCGGGCGGCGCTGAGGGCGGCGATGCTTTGGGCGTCGGAGAATTCATCGTTGGAGCCCGTGATGACGCGAATCGCGGTTGGCTCACCTTGCGCGGTCAGGGTGAACGAGACTTTGAGCTGGGACGTCGGGGCCGAGGCGCGGGCGCTGGCGATGAGGTTGATCTTCGCCGGATCAAGGTTGAGCGACTGGCGGTCATTGCGGCCGAAGCGCTCGTATTGCTGGGCGGAAGCGGATCCGCCGGCGAGGGCGAACGCGAGGCCGGTGGTGAGCAGCCCGAGGAGGAGTCGGTTAAGTTTCATGAGTGTAGGTCGATCAAAGGAAAACAACAGATTGGTAAGACAACGTCAGGTCCGAAGTTTTGGGAAGGATAAGTTTAGAGCCGGTGTCGTGCCCGCACCATAGGGCAAAAGTAACAAAACTCCGGCGGGCACGCAGCGGAGGTTTTCCTAGCGGAGCGCGACCATGAGCTTGGCCCGGCTGTTAACGCGGAGTTTTTGGAACACGCCGCTAAGCTGCACTTTTACGCCGCCTTCGGACCGTTTCAACCGGGCCGCGATTTCTTTGTTGCTGAGTCCGGCGTAGACCAAGTCCGCCAGTTCGCGTTCGG
>CAJAFD010000483.1 GCA_903938935.1 uncultured Opitutia bacterium | reverse complement strand
CGCCTCAAAGTCCTCGCCAATCTCCACATCGCCGAGCGCCGCATCCCGCAGGACGGCCGGATTAAAATCACCCTCGGCGGCCGCCAGGTTGATCTGCGCGTTTCCACACTCCCCACCCAGTTTGGCGAAAGCATCGTGCTGCGCGTGCTCGACCAAGCCGCCGTGCAGCTCGACATCACTCAACTGGGGATGCCGCCCGACGTCTTCAACGGCATCAATGAAATCATCCGTCGCCCCAATGGCATTTTCATCGTCACCGGTCCCACGGGCTCGGGCAAAACCACCACGCTTTACAGCGGCCTGCGCATCGTAAACACGCCCGATTTGAAAATCCTCACCGCGGAGGATCCCGTCGAATACGAAATCGAGGGCCTCATGCAGGTGCCGGTTAATCCGCTCGTGGGACTCACGTTCGCCTCCGCGCTGCGCTCCTTTCTCCGGCAAGACCCCGATGTCATCATGGTGGGCGAAATCCGTGACCTCGAGACCGCGCAGATTTCCATTCAAGCCTCACTCACGGGTCACCTCGTCTTATCGACGCTGCACACCAATGACGCCCCTGGCGCCGTCACGCGCCTCATCGATATGGGCGTCGAACCGTTTCTCATCGCCTCGAGTTTGGAGGCCGTGCTCGCGCAGCGCCTCGTGCGACGCATCTGCCCGCATTGCAAGAGCGCGTACGAGCCGCCCGATGCGCTGCTCGGTCCGCTGGGGATCAGTCGCGCCAGTGTCGGTGACCGCCAATTTTTCTCCGGCCATGGCTGCGGCGTGTGTAACCAAACTGGTTACAAGGGACGTCTCGGCATCTACGAATGGTTGCGCATGAGCGAAGCCGTACGCGATCTCGTCGTGCAACGCGCACCGACCTTGCAAATCCGCCAACAAGCCATCGCCGAGGGTATGCGTACGCTGCGTGACGACGGCTTGCGCGCTATTTTCGACGGACACACCACCCTCGAGGAAGTCGTCAAATACACGTGAGCACTGCCCCCAAACTCGCCCCCCGTGCCGCGGCTCCTTTGCCCGGTGCGCCCACCGCAAAATCTCCCACGCAAGGCGTCGCGCTGCGCGCTGCGGTCACCAAGAAACCGCGCCGCCGCGTTTTTGGTACCGTGCTCAATAGCAAGGGCCTCACCGTTTTCACGCGCCAACTGGCGACCCTCGTGAAAGCGGGCATGCCCATTTTGCGTAGCCTAGAAGTCCTTTCGCGGCAGGAGAAACGGGCCGGTTTCAAAATCGTCCTCGAGGAGATCGCGGACACGATCCGCTCAGGTGGTAATTTTTCCGAAGGGCTCGCCGCGCATCCGAAAATTTTCGACCGGCTCTATGTCAATATGGTGCGCGCCGGTGAAGCGGGTGGTGTGTTGAGTACGGTTTTGGAGCGCTTATCGGTCTTCAACGAGAAGTCCGAACGCATTAAGGGCAAAGTGAAATCCGCGATGATTTACCCTGTCATCATCTCGAGCGTCGCGGTGACGATCGTGTCCGTCTTGATGGTGTTCGTGGTGCCGAAGTTTCAGGAAATTTTCACCGGTATGTTGAAAGGTCAGCCCTTGCCGCTGCTCACGCAAATTTTGCTCTCCGTGAGTTATTTCATGCGCGATCATTTCCTGCTGACCGGCGGGGTTTTGATCGGCCTTTATTTTGGTTTTCGTTTGTTCAAGCGCACGCGCGTAGGTGCCCGCACGATCGATTGGCTACTGATTCATTTGCCCGTGTTCGGTGATCTCGTGCTCAAGGCGACGATTGCGCGCTTCACGCGTACCTTTGGTACGCTCCTCGCCAGCGGCGTGCCGATGTTGCAAGCGATCGTGATCACGCGCGACACGAGCGGAAACGTGCACGTGGCCGACGCGCTGAACAGTGTGCACGATCGCGTCAAAGAAGGCGAAAACGTCGCCAAACCGCTCGAGGGCACCGCGATTTTCCCCGGCATGGTTACCAGCATGATCGAAGTCGGCGAAGAAACCGGCGCGCTTCCCGAGATGCTCACGCGCATCGCCGACAGCTACGACGAAGAAGTCGACAACGCCGTCGCCGGCATCACCTCCGTCATTGAACCGATCATGATTGTTTTCATGGCGGTCATGGTGGGCACGATCGTCATCGCGCTGTTCCTGCCGCTCGTGAGCATCATCCAGAATCTGCAATAAAGTCGGCGCGCTACGGCGAGACGGGCTTAGTCAATAATTGCGAACTCAAGCCGGGCAGGCGTTCTGAGAATTCGTCGTCGGCATTGGCCTGACGCAAGGCGCGCTGGACCATGCCCATTTTGGCGTCGAGGTTGTCGATCATGGAAACAAAGACCGCTTCCGGCGCCGCCGCGTAAACGGCCGCGCCCCACTCAGGTTCGCCTTGGTGACTGAGGACAATGTGTTCGAGGCGCTCAAGGCGCTCGGGATCGAGTTTGGATTTGAGGCCGGCCTTGCGGACGAGTTGGTAGCCGAGGACGACGTGGCCTTGGAGAATGCCGCGCCGACTGCGCTTTGTCGCGAGCGTGCCTTCGTATTCGATGGTTTTACCGGTGTCGTGGAGGAGAATGCCCGCCATCGCCAGATCGGCGTCGACTTCGGGATAAATCGGCAGCAACGCGCGGCAGGCCCGCGCCATGTGCGTCGTGTGTTCGAGCAGGCCGTGGCGATAGGCGTGATGCATCGAGACGGCGGCCGGCGACCAACGAAATTGCTCACCGATCTCATCGAAGACCGCCTGCACCGTTGCACGTAATTCCGGATGGCTGATGCTGGCGATGAAACTTTGGAACTCCGTCCAGAGGGCGACGCCGTCTTCTGGCGCCACTTCGACGAGATTTTCTAACATCGCCGGATCGGTGAGTTCGCTCTCGGGTACGACCGAGATACGCGCGAGTTTCGGCGAGAGGCGACCTTGATAGTAATCGATTTTTCCCTCGACGCGGATGACGGAGCCTTCGCCGCCAGCGCGCAAGGCATCAAAGCCCGGGTTGT
>CAJAFD010000482.1 GCA_903938935.1 uncultured Opitutia bacterium | reverse complement strand
CGGATTTTGGCGAAGTCTTCGTTGGTGAGAATCGGGTATTTCAACTCCACGCGACGACACGCGGTCGGCTGCGGGTTGAGGAGATTACCTTCGGAGCCGAGTCGGGTTTCCGATGACGTGATGATTTCTTCGCGGATACAGTCGATCGGCGGGTTCGTGACCTGCGCGAAAAGCTGTTTGAAATAATCGTAGAGGAGGCGGGGCTTGTTGGAGAGCACCGCGAGCGCGGCGTCGTTACCCATGGAGCCGGTGGCTTCGACGCCGTCCTTGGCCATGGGCATGAGGATGATGCGTTCGTCTTCGTTGGTGTAACCGAAGGCGATCTGGCGCTGCAGCAGCGTGGCGTGATCGGGTTGATCGATCTTGGGCGCCTCGGGCAAATCGCTGAGGTGGACGAGGTGCTCGTCGAGCCACTGGCGGTAGGGACGCGCGGTGCAGATTTCTTTTTTGATCTCTTCGTCGGAGATGATGCGGCCTTGCGCGGTGTCCACGAGGAACATCTTGCCGGGTTGCACGCGGCCTTTTTCGACGATGTCTTCGGCGGGAATGGGCAAGACGCCGGCCTCGGAGGCGACGACGACAAAGCCGTCTTTGGTGACGTAGTAACGCGAGGGGCGCAGGCCGTTGCGATCGAGGACGCCGCCGATCTGGGTGCCATCGGTAAACGCGATGGCGGCGGGACCGTCCCACGGTTCCATCAAGCAGGAGTGATATTGGTAAAACGCCCGGCGCTCGTCGTCCATGGTCTCGTGGTTGGACCACGGCTCAGGGATCATCATCATGACGGCGTGCGCCAGGGGGCGACCCGCGAGGACGAGGAGTTCGAGCGTGTTGTCGAACATCGACGAATCGGAGCCGTTGGGGTTGATGATCGGGAGGATCTTTTTGATGTCGTCGCCGAAGACCGGGCTATCGAAGAGCGCTTGGCGGGCGTGCATCCAGTTGATGTTGCCGCGCAGGGTGTTGATTTCGCCGTTGTGCGCGATGTAGCGGTACGGATGCGCGCGTTCCCAGCTGGGGAAGGTGTTGGTGGAGAAACGCGAGTGGACGATGGCGAGGGCCGATTCCATCGCGGGGTGCGCGAGGTCGGGGAAGTATTGGCCGACTTGCTCGGTGAGGAGCATGCCTTTGTAGACGAGCGTCTTCATCGAGAGGCTCGCAACGTACCATGCTTCGGCGCCGGCGATGGTGGAGGTGCGGATGTCGTTATACGCGCGCTTGCGGATGACGTAGAGTTTGCGCTCGAAATCGAGGTCGGTGGCGATGTCGGGGCCACGGCCGATAAACACCTGACGCATGAACGGCTCGCAGGAGATCGCCGTGTTGCCGAGGGTTTTGTTGTCGGTCGGAACGGTGCGCCAACCGAGGAAAACCTGGCCTTCGGATTGGACGACTTGTTCGAAGACTTCTTCGACTTTGCGACGGACGTTGCGGTTGCGCGGGAGGTAGATGAGGCCGGCGCCGTATTGGCCGGGCTCGGGGAGGGTGATGCGCGCCGCCTTGGAAACTTCGGCGAAAAACGCGTGCGGCATCTGGATGAGGATGCCGGCGCCGTCGCCGGTGTTGGGTTCGCTGCCGGCGGCGCCGCGGTGATCGAGATTCGTGAGCACCTGAAGGGCGTCAGCGACGATTTTGTGCGTTTTGCGGCCCTTCATATCGACGACGAAGCCGACGCCGCAGGCGTCATGCTCGAAGGCGGGGTCGTAAAGTCCCTGTTTACCGGGACGCACCGTGGTCGGGCGGTTGTCGTCGAGGGCATCAGGGGTGGCGGTGGTGTCGTTGTTCACGGAGTGGAAAAGGATGGTAAAAAGAGTGGCGGGGGACGGGTGATTCGGCCGAGGCGCAAAAAAAGGGCCGTCCTCGCTGGTGCGAGAGCGGCCCAAGAGTTATGTGCGGGATGCTCTCAGCGTTAGAAAAACCGGACAGTTTTAGGAGCCATTTTAGCGTGTTCTTCGTCGGAGCACCCGGCGTTCAGCGCGGCGCCGGCGGGAGCGGCGTTGGGCTTCACGAGGTCGTTGCTGAGCATGTAGTTCTCGATTTCTTCGCCGGAGATATCGGCCAGCATGACGCCGTCGATTTCCACGCACGGGGAAAGGGGTTGGCCGGACTTGGCGACCATCTCCGCGTAGTTGGCGCGGTTGTTGATGATGTCGATGTCCTCGAATTCGAGGCCGTGCTTACGCATGACGGCGCGGACGCCATTGGACCAGCCGCAGGAGGGCTTGAGATAGGCTTTGATCTTCATGGAGTGAACGTGGATGAGTGCGTAGGAGTGGCAAGCAATAGGGCGGCTTTTTCGCCAATCAAGCCCGCTCTTGGTTTTGGACCATATTTTTTGTCATACATCGCATCAGCAAAAACGATGCCGGCGCCCCGCCCTGTCTTTTTCCTAGCCCCGCCGCCCGCCACGCGCTATCGCTCGACGGAATGAAAGTGCTCGTGACCGGCGCCGCCGGCTTCATCGGATACCATGTCGCTCGCCGCCTCGCCGAAACGAAGCGTTGCGAGGTGCTCGGCGTGGACAACCTCTCCGACTACTATGACGTCGCCCTCAAGCGCGCCCGCCTTGAGCAACTCGCGCCGCTGACGGATTTCCGTTTTTTGCAGGCGGATTTCGCCGACACCGAGAAATTCGCCGCGCTCGTCGCGCACTTTAAACCCGACTACGTCGCCCACCTCGGCGCCCAACCCGGCGTGCGCTATAGCTTGGAAAACCCCGGCGCCTACACGCACAGCAACCTCGTCGGTTTCACCAGCGTGCTCGAAGCCTGCCGCCGCAGCCGCCCTAAACACCTCGTTTACGCCTCCAGCAGCTCCGTCTACGGCGCCGGCGCGACCTCGCCCTTCCGCGAGGACGCCGACACCGACCAGCCCACGTCCTTTTACGGCGCCACCAAAAAAGCCAACGAACTCCTCGCCCACAGCTACGCGCGCGCCCACGGCCTCAATGTCACCGGCCTGCGCTTCTTCACCGTGTACGGCCCTTGGGGTCGACCCGACATGGCGCCGACGCTCTTCGCCCGCGCCCTCGCCGAGGGCCAGCCGCTGAAACTCTTTAACCACGGCAAAAACCTCCGCGATTTCACCTACGTCGACGACATCGTCGACGGCATCGTGCGCACCCTACTCTACCCGCCCGCCGTCGCCCCCGTGCCGCCCGCCCGCATCTTCAACCTCGGTCACAACCGCCCCGTCGAGACGATCCTCTTTGTCAAAATGCTCGAAAAACTCCTCGGCCGCACCGCCCAGATCGAGTTACTCCCACCGCAGACCGGCGACATGTTTGAGACCTGCGCCGACCTCACCCGCGTGCAAGCCGCCATCGGGTACAGCCCCAAAACCCCCCTCGAAACCGGCCTCGGCCACTTCGTGGCGTGGTTCAAAAAGTACTACCGGCTCTGACGCCGGCCCGGGCCCACGCCCACTCCACGTCAGCCCTTGCCTGTGAAAACGATTTTGTTGCTCGTCTGCTCCAATATTTTCATGACGCTCGCCTGGTACGGGCACCTGAAATTTAAATTTCTCGAGGGGAAATCGCTCTTCGTGATCGTGCTCGTCTCTTGGGGCATCGCGCTTTTCGAATACTGTCTGATGGTCCCCGCCAACCGCGCCGGCTACTTAAGCGGCACCTTCAGCGGCCATCAGTTAAAAATCATCCAAGAAGCCCTGACGCTCGGCATCTTCGTCCTCTTTGCTGCGTTTGTGCTGAAAGAAAAACTCACGTGGAACTACGCCGTGAGCTTCGCCTTGATCCTGCTCGCCGTCTGGTTCGCCACGGCCTTCAAACCCGACGGCACCCCGCCCGCCGGCCACTGAGTTTTCCGGCCGCGCCCGGAAAATTTCTCCACTCAAAGACGGTTTTTTATCAAATAGGTCTTGACGTTGATACCTAAGACATATCATGTCCCAAGTATCAATTTGTAAAAACCAAATCTAACCCTCCCGCCCAACCTCCTCCGCCCATGTCCAAAGCCGCCCCCGCCAAAACCGCCTCCGCCGCCGTCGCCCCCGTGGCCCACGCCCGCGAGAAAAACATCGAGCTCGCCCTCTCCTCCATCACCAAACAATTCGGTGACGGCTCCATCATGCGTCTCGGTTCCAACACCAAGATGAAGGGCGAGACCCGCTCCACCGGCTCCCTCGCCATCGACCTCTGTCTCGGCGGCGGCGGCCTGCCCCGCGGCCGCATCATCGAGATCTACGGACCCGAGTCCTCCGGTAAGACCACCTTCTGTCTCAGCGTCATCGCCGAGGCCCAGCGCCGCGGCG
>CAJAFD010000481.1 GCA_903938935.1 uncultured Opitutia bacterium | reverse complement strand
TCGCCGCCAACCTAGAAATTGAAGCAGATTTCGGCTACACCGCGATGCGTCGTTTCGAATACCCCGATCGCAACTACCGCCTCACCGGCGACAACGTCACGTGGGTGAGCATCGCGCTCAACACCCGCTTCTAAAAAGGATTCGGCGAGGGCGCGGTGAGCGGCGTGAAGAAAAAATCACGCCGCAAATTTCCGCAGGTATTTGAGCGCGACTTCGAACTCGTGCGGCAGAGGCGCCGCGATCGTTAGCGGCTCCTTCGTCGTCGGGTGTTTCACCGTCAACGCGCTCGCGTGGAGCGCGAGGCGGGCGATCAACGGCTTCTCGTCTTCGCGGCCTTTGTAGCCACGCTTGAGCCCGGAGAGCAGTAATTTCACTTCGGGATCACCGTAGAAAACGTCATTCAAGATCGGCGCGCCCGCCGCCGCCAAGTGCACGCGGATCTGATGCGTGCGGCCCGTGAGCGGCCGGCACTCGAGCCACGCAAAGCGGCCGAAGTTTTCCAACACGCGAAACTCCGTCACGCTGGCTTTGCCGCCGCGGCCTTTGAAGATGCGCATGCGACCGGGCTGGCGTTCATCTTCCCCAAGCGCCTGCTCCATCGTGAACTCCGGTGGTAAACCGCCGTCGGGCCCGCGCACGGCTTTCACGACTTTCATCGCGCGCTCCGGCGGCAACACCACGACGAGCGCGAGGTACGTTTTGAGCACCGTCTTCGACTGAAATTGGCCGCTGAGATAATCTAGCGCCTCCTTTGATTTCGAGCACAACACCACGCCGCTCGTATCGGCGTCGAGCCGGTGCACGTTGGCGACGCCGTGGCCGAACTTGTCGTGCACGAGGCCCATCATGTTTTCGCGTTTTTTGTCCCAGCGATCGGGCGCGATCAACATCCCGCTCGGTTTATCGAACGCGATGAAGGTCTCGTCTTCTTGGAGAATCGGCGGGAGCGGCATGGGCAAACTCCAGTGCGTCCGCCCGGAGGCGCCCTCGCAACCTGAAAACCAGCGCGCACCCCGCCGCCAGCAGACGGAAGCCGTTTAAGCGAATACCTCGCCCGCGCCGCGCTCGGTTACGCTGAGGTTTCAGCCGCGCAACATTCGAGTGACGCGGTCGCTTTGATTTTGCCAGGGCCGGGCCCACGGCCACGTGGTGAAATCATGCCCGCGCTCACACTTTCGCCTGCGTTATCCGTGTTGGCCGCCTTCACGCGCTTCACCCCGCCCCAACCTCTGCACACGTTCCTGCGCACGACCGGCTACAAAATCCGCCCGCCCCGGCCGCTCCCATTTTCACCGCGTCAATCGCCCGCGCGCGACGCGATCTTGCACACCACCGCCGCCGGCCCGCACCGGCTCGCCACGCTCCTCTGCGAAAAAAGACCCGGCCCCGTTCCCACCATCGTCCTCGGCGGCTTCGTACCCGACGCGACCGAACAGGTTTTTCTGATCCGCGGCTTTTTGCTAAAACATGGTTCGGTTTATTATCTGAATTATCCACGCACGGGCTTTTCGCTCGATCTCCTGTGCGCGCAACTCGACGACCTCGTCGAAGAAATCAACACGCGGCACGGCCAACGCCCCGTGCTCTTCGGGGTCAGTTTCGGCGGCGGCCTCATCCTCGAATGGCTTCGCCGCGCGCGCGTCGCGGGT
>CAJAFD010000480.1 GCA_903938935.1 uncultured Opitutia bacterium | reverse complement strand
TGCTTATTGATCATCATGTCGAGCATGAAGCCCGCCGACGCCGCACGCAGCTGGATCAACACCGCGCTCACATCCGTCGCCGCCTTCGGATCGTGCCCGCTCATCGTCTGCACACCCTTAATCGGAATCCACACGACTTTATCCGCGGGCGTATTCGTCGGCGCCAAAATTCCCGTCACCGTAAAAATTTCCTCGTGCTGATTCTTCTCATCAAACGCCAGTCCGTGAAACGGCTGAAAGGTGTCCCCGATCTTTAACTTCAAGCGCTCTGCGGCGAAACTTCCCACTACGGCCTCTCGCGCACTGTCGGCGAAAATCTTTCCGCCCGCACGCAGCTCATATTTTTTACCCGGCGCATATTCCACTTTAGAAAATAGCTCCGGCACCGTGCCCACGATCCGGTAGCCGCGCAGGTTATCACCCACCGCGATTGGGATCGCCGTCTTCACCGCCGGATGCTTCCGGATAAACTCGTAGTCAGCCCAAGCCAAATTTCCGGGCGAGGCTTCGAGATGAAAAATCCCATTCAAAACGAGCTGCAACTTCGACCCGCGCGCGCCCAGCACCGCGTCAAACGCCGTCGAGGTCGAAACAAACGCCGCCTGCGACTGCGTCTTCACCATCCACACGGTCATGAGTAAACCGCACGCGAGCGCGATGCTGCCCGCCGTGATGAGCGTCGAGAGCGCATGCTGCCGCAACGAGCGATAAATGATCAACGGCAACGTCATGAAACCGCCTCCGTTGTTGTAGGCGGGGTGATCCCACCTCGCACCGTCTTGGCTTCATTGATCACCGCGAAATCTTGCATGCCCTCAAACTGCGCGAGCACGCCATCGTCGTGACTCACGAGCAACAACGCCGCCCCGTTTTCGCGGCAAACTTCGCGAATCAGCGCGAGCGCTTCTTTCGAACTCACGCGGTCAAGATTGCCCGTGGGTTCATCCGCCAGCACGAGTTTCGGCCGATTTGCCAACGCCCGCGCCACGGCCACGCGCTGCTGTTGTCCGGTCGAGAGTTGCCGCGGGAAATGTCCGAGGCGATGCGCCAATCCGACGCGCCCGAGCATTTCGATCGCGTGCGCACGATCCACGCCGCGGGGCCCGAAACTCATCCCGAGCAACACGTTTTCCAAAACGGTGTAGCCTTGGAGGAGGTTAAACGTCTGGAAAATATACCCGAGCTTGTCCGCGCGGAGTCGGTCGCGTTTCGCTTCGGGCAACGCCGCCATATCCACGCCGTCAATTTCGGCGCGCCCACCATCCGCCGCGAGAATCCCCGCGATCAAATGCAGAAACGTCGTCTTGCCCGAGCCGCTCTCGCCGCGCAACGCCCGCTGCTCGCCCGCCGCGAGTTCAAACCGCGGCACGCGCACAATCTCCACCCGCCCACCTTCTGGGGCAGTAAACGATTTGGTGAGATCGACGACGTTTAACATGACGCGAAAAATATCTCAGGCGCGTAGCTCTATTTACTTCTTCTTTGGACGCGGACGTCGAACTCCTTTTTTATCGCTGTCAGCCGAACCCGTTTCCTTGGTTTCAGCCGCGGTGAATTTCGAGGCCTTAGCGTTGACCCAGAGTTCTTCTTTGGCGTTCAGGTTGAGCCAGAAAATCTCACCTGCGTGTTCGACAAAGACCGGTTTCTCGCGGGCTTTTTCGGGGACTTTGAGGCCCGCGTTGAGGAGCGCAGCGAGTAATTCTTCGGGTGATTTTTCGAGGTTTTCCGCGACGCGATCGAGTTTGCCGGCAAAGCCGCCTGTCTTCGTTTCCTTCAATAAGAGGCGCACGCCGCTCAACACATTAGCCGGAGCCGGCGGAGGCGGGATCGCCGCGACGGGAGCGACAAATTCCGGCGCTACGGGTGTCGACGTCGACGGGCTCGGAGTCACGTCGGCCAACGGCGCTGCCGGGGTGTCGCTGGCTAATTTTTCGCGGCCGTTGATCCACACGCCGCCACGGGAATCCTGATTGAGCCACCACACGTGTTCGCCGATCTCGACGAAAATAGGTTTGTCGGTCGGCACGGGCGGCAACACGAGCCCGAGGGCCGCAAAGCCCGCCAGCAAATCGGCATCCGAACAACGCAAACCGCGCGCCAGGAACGGTAAACTGCCCGAGCCGCCGGGGCCGCGACGATTGCGGCGCATGAGCGGACGAACCTTGTCGAGCAACTCCGGGCCTTGCGCGAGCGGTCCACCCGCCAGCGCGGCGGGCGCGGGCGCAGGCGCGGTCGCGCCCTCGACGGGGAACATCGGTTCAGCCACCGGCTTTGCGGGCGCCGCCTCACGCGGCTTCGGCACAAAAACCGGCGCCTCCGGCCGCCGCGCCGTCGCATCCGCGAGCGGATCGCGCTGCGGGGTAGAGGGAATTTGAGATTGTGCTTGTGCCGGCGCCGAGGCCTCGCCTTCGGGCGCCGCGTAAGGCGCGGCCTTGACCGTCCGAAACACCGGACGCGGCTTCTCCTTCGTGTTAATCCAGAGTTCGCCGCGGCGGTTGATGTTTACCCAATAAACATCGCCGTCGTACTCGACGTAAGCCGGAGCAGAGTCTTCGTCGTCGGGCATCGTGAAGCCGCATTCGCGCAGAGCGCCGATAATATCCGCGTCGCTGAAATCCCATTTTTTCGCGAGAAAATCCACGCCCACCGACATGCCCGGGCCGCGTTGATTGCGGCGCATGTGCGGTTTCATCGCATCGAAGAACGACGGCAATTCATCCTCTTCGCCTAGTTTGTCCCACTCATCTTTTGCCTGTTCTTCCTCGTGGGCCTCGGGGTCGTGATCGCGCTCCGTGTCCCGCGGTTTGCGGAAGCCGTCTTCGGGCGCGGCCTTGTCGGCCAACGTCGCATCCGGCGCGTCATCCGTTCCGGCCGTCGGCGCGCTCGATGTCGCATTTTTAAATTTTGATTCAAACTCGGCGCGCAGTTTATCGGCCTCGAGTTTGGCGGCGGCCGCAGCGGCATCTTGCAAAGTCCAGTCGCGCTGCGTGGTGCGGCGCGCGAGACCGTTAAACGCCAGGATGTTATCCGGCTGAATTTGGAACGAAACGATCTCCCAATCATCTTTGCCGAGATCGTTCAGAAATTTCTCCATGAGCGCAGGCGAGGCGAATCCGCCTCGGCCGCTCGTGATCATCTTGTATTCCCAGAGTGACATAAATTTTTTGGCTTAACGCGCTGAGATTTAACTTTCCCCAAAGGCCCTGACATTGCCGAGCCTAATCGCGGCTAAATTTAGCCGCAGGAACCCTGCCCAAGAAAAATTTCATTTCGTCACCGCGTGGAGAAATCCCGCGAGCGCATACGTCGCCAACTGACCGCCCGGCCCAGTGAGATTATACTCAAACGCGTGCGTCGCCCACGGGAGCTCAACGTACACATGCGGCACCCGCGCCTCCGCCAAACGCGCCTGCAAGCGCACGCTGTGCTGATTCCACACCAACGTGTCGATCGAGCCATGCACCAATAACGTCGGCGGCGAACCCACGCGCACCTTTTGATGCCCACTCGCACTTTCATAGTTGGCCTGCGCCATCGACGGCGGCCCGCCCAGATATTGGCGCATCAATTGCGGCGATTTCAAAAAATCATCCTCCCGCGCCGAGCTGTAAGCAAAAAACATGTCATGCGGCGCGTAAAACGACACCACGCCACGAATCGCCGGATCAGCCGACCCGTAACCCACCGCCGAAGCGATCTGCCCGCCCGCGCTCCGCCCAAATAACACCAATCGCTCTGGATCCACGCCTAATTCCACTGCCTGCCGTTTAAGAAAATCCAGCGCCGCCAACGTATCCTCTCGCTGCGCCGGCCAAATCGACTGCGGCGCCAATCGGTAATCAATCGCCGCCACCGCAAAACCCCGCCGCGCCAACCAGTGATTTAATTCCGCGAGTTGCTGTCGATCCCCTCCGTCCCAACCCCCGCCGTGAATCACGACCACGCACGGCGCGGACGTTCGCTCCACCGCACGGAAAAAATCCAACCTCAAACCTGGCGCAAATTCGCGCGTCTCCACCGCCACCGGCGCCGGTCCCGACGCAAAATAACCTGACAGCGTAAACGGTTCTACCGTCGGCATCGCCTCACCAAACGCCGCCACCAATTTAGCCGGCAAGACCCGCCCGATGCGTTCAGCCTCAACCGTCGGCCGCAACAACAGCCCCATCGCAAACCCGATTAAACTCAACGTCACGTAAGCCCACGCATCGTACCCGTCGCGCAACGCCCAAGTCGCAACGCCCGCGCCCAAGGCGCCCAGCGCCAGCCAATGCCCAAATTCACCCGCGAAGAGCGCAAACTTCCAATTCCAGCGCAACGGCGACCGCCGCACCGTGAGCACGCCCAAAGCGAGCAACGCCACTGCCCATAAAAATATAAAACCGCGCAGCCACAGCATCATCTCGTCACGATAAATTTTAAAAACACCCATCTGGCAAAAGTTTCCCACCCCCGCCCTGCCCTCGCCGCTTTCACACCCGGCCCTTTCCCCTCGATAAAAAATAAAGTGTCACCTAATAGGTGACACTTTATTTCGGTCCAAAATTTCCTGTTTTATAGGTTTTTGACATTTCCCACCTGTGCGGGGCGGCCCAAACTGCGCGGTAAATGCGTCGCCTCGATCAACTTCTCGCCAACCTCGGTTACTGCTCCCGGAGCGAAGCTCGCGATTGGATTGATTCGGGCGCCATCACCGTGCGCGGCGAAACCGCCGAGGGTCCGGCCCAAAAAGCCCATGCGGCCGATGTGCTCGTCGACGGCGAACCGCTCGATCATCCCGACGGACTCCTACTCCTGCTCCATAAACCTCTCGGCCTCGTCTGCTCGCACGAACTCCGAGAAGGGCCCAACGTTTACGGCCTGCTACCTAGCCGTTGGCAGCGCCGCAATCCCGTCATCACGAGCATCGGTCGTCTCGATAAGGACACTTCTGGCCTCATTCTCCTCACCGATCAAAGCCAGCTCGTCCACCGACTCACTTCGCCGAAGCACAAAGTCCCCAAACGCTACCGCGCGACGCTCGCCAGCGATCTCAGCTCCACGCGCGCAGCAGAAATGGCCGCTTTATTCGCCAGCGGTACGCTCATGCTGCCCGAGGAAAAAACTCCCTGCGCTTCGGCCGAGCTGACCCTGATTGCTCCGCGCGAAGCCGAGCTTACGCTCACGGAAGGGCGGTATCATCAAGTCCGCCGCATGTTCGCCAGCCAAGGCCACGAGGTAATCGCGCTGCATCGCACCCACTTCGGCACACTCGACCTCGGCGCACTCACGCCCGGTCAATGGCGCGTGTTGCCGCTCGATTTTTTTAATCCTGCCGACGGCGCCAGCGCTGCCAAAGCCTAGGTCGTCTGGCTTGCAGCGGCGCCCGCGCCTGTCATGCGTCTACCTTACATGGAAAACCTTTCCCTCACCGGCGCGCAAAAATCCAAGCTCCGCGGCCTCGGCCAGAAACTCGAAGCGACCATTAAAGTCGGCAAAGAGGGCCTCACGCCCGCTTTTTTCACCGAGCTCAGCCGCGCCCTGCGCGCCCACGATCTCATTAAACTGCGCTTCGTCGGCGACGCGGACCGCGCCGCTCGCTCCACGCTCACCACGCAGATTGAAACCCAAGGTCACTGCACCTGCGTCGGCGCCGTCGGCCACACCGCGCTTTTCTACAAAGCCGCGAGCAATCCCGCCGAGTCCTCGCTGCCGGTCGGTTGAGACCAACCGCGAGATCACGATGCGCCGCTTCGTATGACTCCATCCGTCGCGCCTTCGTTTATCCTAAAAGCACCCCAGGCGAGCGCGATCGCCGCGCCCGTGTTGCTGGATTCGCCGCACAGTGGTTTCGATTGGCCGGCTGATTTTCAACCCGCCGCGCCGCGAGCGGCGATTCTCACGTCGTGCGATTTGTTCGTCGACGAGCTCTGGAGTGATGCCCCGGACGCGGGCGCTACGCTCCTCGCCGCTACATTTCCGCGCGCCTACATTGACACCAACCGCGCCGAAACCGACCTCGACCCCGCGCTCCTCGACGCTCCTTGGCCGGGCCCGCTCGCGCCCACGGATTACAGTCGCCGCGGCATGGGCCTCATTCGCCGTCTCGCTTTGCCAGGCATCCCGATGGAAACACGTCCGCTCAGCGTCGCCGCCGTCGCGCTGCGCATCACGCACCACTACCGTCCTTATCGCGCGGCCCTCGCCACCGCGATCGAAACGATCCACGCGCGCCATCAGGTCGCGTATCATCTGAATCTCCACTCCATGAAATCTCGCGGCAACGAGATGAACGTCGACGGCGGCGCCCCGCGCCCCGATGTGGTGGTGAGTGATCGCCTCGGCACGACCGCCAACCCTGCGATTACAAACTGGCTCGCCCAACGTTTCCGCGCCGCCGGACTCAGCGTACAGATCAACGACCCTTACCGTGGCGGCGATCTCGTCGGCACATTTGGTCAACCCGCACGCGGACGCCACAGCGTACAAATCGAGCTCAACCGCGCGCTCTACCTCGACGAAGCAGTCGGCGCCCGCAGCCCCAATTTCAACGCGCTACGCGCCACCCTCGCCGCTCTCACCCACGATTTCTGCAGTTACACCAGCACGTTATCCGCTACTTCCAAATGACCACGCTTGCACCTGCTCCTTGGTTTCAACGCTTGCTCAATCGCATCGAGCGCATCGGCAACGCGCTGCCCCATCCGGCCTCTCTCTTCGTAATCCTCAGCCTACTCGTGGTTCTCGCTTCGTGGTTGTGCCACCTGCTCGGCGTCTCCGTGCAAAATCCGGTCACCCACAAGGTCATCGCTGTCACCAACCTGCTCTCCGTCGAAGGACTGCAACGCATCATTCTCGGACTCCTGCCTAATTTCATCAATTTCGCGGCCTTGGGCTCGGTGCTCGTGTGCCTGCTGGGACTTTCTATCGCGGAACACAGCGGCCTGTTGAGTGCGGTGCTGCGCTTAATTGTGCATGCAACTCCACGCCGTCTGCTCACGTGGATCGTTGTCTTCTCTGGCGCCATGTCGCACACGGCCGGGGACATCGGTTACGTGCTGCTCCTGCCGATGAGCGCTGCGCTTTTTCTGACGGTGGGGCGGCATCCGCTGGCCGGTATCGCCGCAGCCTTTGCCGGCGTCTCCGGTGGTTTCGCGGCTAATCTCCTCATTTCGCCGACCGATGTGATCATCGCCGGCCTCACCCAAGAAGCCGCACGGATCATCAATCCCGCCTACACGGTTACGCCGATGGCTAATTATTTTTTCCTCGGCGCGTCGGTCTTTCTTATCACCGCCGTCGCGTCCATCGTCACGGAACGCATCGTCGAGCCGCGCCTCGGCCGCTATCAAGGCAAGGTCCCACCCGAACCGCTCGTCCCTCTCAGCCCCGCCGAACATCGCGGGCTGCGTTGGGCCGGGGCCGGGCTTCTCCTGCTCGTTGTTTTTGTCCTCGCGGGCCTACTGCCTCAGGGCGGCTTCCTGCAAGATCCAGCCAAGCCCGGATTCATCGGCTCCTACTTCGTCAAAGGCCTGGTGTTTTTTATCTTCCTCGTCGGCCTCGTCCCCGGCCTAGCCTACGGTATCGCGGCGGGCACTATCCGATCGGATCGCGCCATTTATGAAGGCATGCAAAAAAACATGGAAGTCGTCGCCGGTTATCTGGTGGTGATTTTCTTCATCTCGCAGTTTGTGAATCTTTTTAACTGGACGAATCTGGGCGTCGTTCTGGCCGTCAACGGCGCGGATGTCTTGCGCAGTCTCCACCTCGGTCCAGTGCCGTTGCTCATCGGCCTCGTTTTACTCACCTCGAGCATCGATCTGATGATCGGCTCGGCGGCGGGCAAATGGGCCATTCTCGCGCCCGTATTCGTCCCGATGTTCATGTTGCTCGGCTACTCGCCCGAACTCACCCAAGCCGCCTATCGGGTCGGCGATAGTTGCACCAACATCATCACACCCCTGATGTCTAACTTCGCCCTCGTGCTGATGTTCGTCCAACGCTACGAACCGCGGGCCGGTATCGGCACCATGACCGCGACCATGTTGCCCTACACCCTATCGTTTTTGCTCAGTTGGTCACTGTTGCTCGTCACGTGGGTGCTCCTCGGCTGGCCCGTCGGCCCGGGCGCACCGTTGTTTTTGTCGATTCCTTAAAGTCGGCTCGGGTCTGACCCCGCGATTATAAGCAAGGATACAACCCGCGAAAAATCCCGCGGGCGGCTTGTCAGCGTCGTTGCCGGAACTACGTTTAATTCATGCAACCCCAAGTCGTCGTCGTCGGTAGCTTCGTCCAAGATTTGACCTGGAAATGCGCCGCATTTCCTCACGCCGGCGAAACCGTCGTCGGCAACTTTGTCACCGGTCCCGGCGGCAAGGGCTCCAACCAAGCCGTCGCCGCCGGCCGCGCCGGAGCAAGCACGCTCTTCATCGGCGCCGTAGGTCGTGACGCCTTCGCCGCCGACGCCAAGAAATTTTACCGCGCCGAGGGCATCGCCGCCCGCTTCGTTGAAAAACCGCCGCATGCCACCGGCACCGCCGCGATCCTCGTCAACGCCTCCGGACAAAACGAAATCATCGTCGCCCTCGGCGCCAACGCCGCGCTGCGCCCCGCCGATGTGCCCGTCGCCGCGCTCCGCTCCGCACTCGTCGTCGTCACCCAACACGAAAACGATCTCCGCACCGTCGCCGCCGTCCTTCGCGCCGCCCGCCGCGCCGGCGCGGTCACGATCCACAACCCCGCGCCGATGCGCGCCGACTTCGACCCCGCGTTACTCCGCCACGTCGATATTCTCATTCCCAACGAATCCGAATTCGCGGCGCTGATAAATCTCCGCGCCGCCCGCGGTGCGAAAAAAATTTCCGCCGCCCGCATCGCGGCGCTGCCCGCCGCGAAACTCCACGCGTTGTGCCGCTCGTTGGGCGTGACGCATGTCCTCATCACGCTCGGCGCCAAAGGTGTTTTTGTTTCACGCCCCGATGGCCCGACGTTGATTCCGTCGCACCGCGTCAAGGTCGTGGACACCACGGGCGCAGGCGACGCGTTTTGTGGCGGCTTCGCGGCGGGACTCGTGAAATTTAACGGCGATCTACTCGCCGCCGCCCGTTTCGGCAACGCGGTCGCTGCACTATCCGTCACGAAATTCGGCACCGCTCCGTCGATGCCGACGGCGAAAGAGATCGTCCGATTTCTAAAAAGTTAAAACGCGGCGGGCCGAGTTGCAGACTCAGGCGCCGACAGGATGCCACGTGGTCTTGAACTCGACCGTGTCGCGGATCGCATCGACGCTCTGCGCAGCGGAAGCGAACCAGTCGCGTTTTTCTTCGGCCTTGAGCAAGATCGTGCGTTTGACGCTTTCGGCGGCGCCGAGGGCGAGTGCTTTACGCTCGGCGGCGTTCACCACGGCGCTGATGGCCCGCAGATGCGTGTGCGTCGCAAACGTGGGAATCATTTCGGCGCGGAACCCGGTCAGTAAATTAACCACGCCACCCGGCAGATCGCTGGTCGCCAACATTTCTCCGAGGAGAATCGCCGGATAAGGCTGCGTCGTCGAAGCGAGCGCGACGACGGTATTGCCGCTGGTGATCGCGGGAGCGATGAGCGAGATCAACGCAAGCAGCGGCGCTTC
>CAJAFD010000479.1 GCA_903938935.1 uncultured Opitutia bacterium | reverse complement strand
CAGCGAGTTGATAAATCAGGGCGTATCCGCGTCAGGTTTTAAACTCAAACGCAGCCGAAATCTCCGTTGCTATGGATTTCTAGCCGCGGAAATCTCGGCGTGATGATGCGCCACCTAGCTTTTGCCCTTGGAGTTTTTTTTGCGTGTGCAGTTTTTAGTAAAGCGGCGACGCCAAAAACAGGTCCCGCGAACGCGCTGCACGTTTCCGCTGTGCTCCCGGAAACGTTGGCGCCCGGCGTCACAGCCGGCCGGTTGTTTATTTATTTCGCGCCGACGGCACAGTCCGAGCCGCGCTTTCAATCCAACACCAGCCTCTTCGGCCTCGATGCGCACGGCGTGAAGGCCAGCCAACGCCTGCACGTACCGCTGACGACCGCCGGCGCTCCCGAGCAAACACTCCGCGATCTCGCCCCCGGCGACTATTACGTGCAGGCCGTTTTCAATGTGCTCACGGAGTTTCACCGCGCCGATGGTCACGTGATTTGGGCGCACATGGACCAGTGGGAAGGGCAGAATTTCGCGCGTTCGCCAGGAAATCTCTTCAGTACGACGCAGAAAATTCACATCGGGCCCGAAGCGCCGACGTCGATCATCCTTCCGCTGGAAAATATCATTCCGCCGATCGACGTGCCCGCCGACACAGCTTGGGTGCAACGCATCAAATTCCAAAGCCCCTTGCTCAGCAAATTCTGGGGCCACCCGATGTACCTCGGCGCCACGATTCTTTTGCCCAAAGATTATGACCAACACCCGGACGTGCATTATCCGGTCGTTTACATTCAAAATCATTTCAGCATCGCGGCGCCCTTTGGATTTAATCCCGTGATTAAGAGCGACGTAACAGGCGGCTCAGGCGGACCCGCCGGCCAAGTGGATAAAGGCGCGGGATTTTCCGCGGCGTGGCAATCCGCCGATTTTCCGCGGATGATTCTCGTCACGTTTCAACATCCCACGCCATATTTCGACGATTCTTACGGCGTAAATTCGCCCAATTGCGGACCTTACGGCGACGCGATCTTGCAGGAGTTGATGCCGGCGCTGGAGGCGCGTTTTCGCATGATCAAAGCCGAATACGCACGCGTGCTCACCGGGAGCTCCACGGGCGGCTGGGGCTCGTTGGCTTTGCAGCTTTATTATCCGGAAGTCTTCGGCGGCGCGTGGGCGTTTTCGCCGGATCCGGTGGATTTCCGGCTCTATTATGGCGGTGTAAATATTTACGCCGACGAAAACGCCTTTATCGAAAAAACCACGCCCGGCCTGGAAGGGGGCGCGACGATGAATCGCCGCAGTAGCCAACGCGCCGCAGTGCTGGGCACGCAGGAAGGGCGTTTCGAATGGTGGAAACACACTTCAGTCGGACCCGACGGCTATCCCCTGCCCGTCTGGAATTTAAAGACAGGGAAAATCGATCGCGCCGTCGTCGAGGCGATGCGCGCCAACAATTTCGATCTCCGCGAATATCTTTCCCGCCAATGGCCGCAGATCGGCTCGAAACTCGTGGGTAAACTCCACGTCTACGCGGCGGCGGTGGATAGTTTTTATTCCAACTTCGCCGTGCGCCTGCTCGATGAGTTCATGCAAGCCACGCAAAACCCGCACGATGCCGGCTCGTTTCAGTATGGGCCGCCGTCCTCGCGTCATGGTTGGCAGCCGATGACTAACGTCGAATTACTCCGCGAAATCGACCGACACATCGCCGCGCGGGCTCCGGCGAGCGCCAAACCGGCGGCGTGGCATTATTGAGTGCACGGCTAACGTCAGAGTTCTTTTGCGTTGGCCCAAAACAGGCGCTTGACTTGCCTAAGTCGAATTCTACGTTTCGCACTCTTTCCCGTTTCCACGGGGTGGTAGCTCAGCTGGTTAGAGCGTCTGCCTGTCACGCAGAAGGTCGCGGGTTCGAGTCCCGTCCATCCCGCCAGTTTTGGTAGCCGCTAACTGTAATACAGTTAGCGGCTTCTTCTTTTTCCAGCGGTCTTTCCCGCAGCGAGGACACCATTAAAGACGCCGATGATGCGGCGGAGTCCACCCACGATCGAAGGCTAAAAACACACCTACAAGGGTGTTACCGCGCCAAGCACGGCCGCTTGGGGTCGAATTTCCAACCGGGGATTAAATACTGCATCGCCACGGTGTCGTCGCGGGCCCCGCCCCCGACGCGCCGATAAAGCTCGTGGGCCTGCTCCAATTGCACCGGGTCAATCTCAATCCCGAGTCCCGGCCGCGAAGGCACGGTGAGTTTACCTTCGGCGATCACCAACGGCTCGCGCGTGAGGCGTTGGCCGTCTTGCCAGATCCAATGGGTGTCGATCGCTGTCACGCGCCCCGGTGCCGCGGCGGCGACGTGCGTAAACATCGCGAGGGAAACATCGAAGTGGTTATTTGAATGCGAACCCCACATCAGCCCGCGCTCCTCGCACACCTGGGCGACGCGCACCGAGCCTTGCATCGTCCAGAAATGCGGATCGGCCAGCGGAATATCCACCGCTTGCAACGCCAGCGCGTGATCCAATTCGCGCCAATCCGTCGCCACCATATTGGTCGCCGTGGGCAAACCTGTCGCGCGGCGAAACTCCGCCATGATCTCGCGGCCGGAAAATCCTTTCTCGGCGCCGCATGGGTCTTCGGCGTAAGCCAAAACCTCATTTTGGCCGCGACACAGGCGCACGGCTTCGTCGAGCGACCAAGCCCCGTTGGGATCGAGCGTGATGCGGGAATGCGGAAACCGCTGCGCGAGCGCCGTGACCGCCTCCATTTCTTCTTCGCCGCGACAGACGCCGCCCTTGAGCTTGAAATCGCTGAAACCGTAGCGCTCTTGCGCGGCCTCAGCCAGGCGTACGATCTCGGGCGTGGTCAAAGCGACTTCGTGACGCAGCCGCAGCCAATCATCCCGCGCCTCGGGTTCGCTGCGATAGGCTAGATCCGTTTTCGTCCGATCTCCGACGTAGAAAAGATAACCGAGCACCTCGACGGACTTGCGCTGTTGGCCGACGCCGAGCAACGCCGCCACCGGCACGTTCAAGAATTGTCCATGCAGATCGAGCATCGCGGACTCGATCGCCGTCATTGCGTGGATCGTCGTGCGGAGATCAAACGTTTGCTGTCCGCGCCCGCCCGCATCGCGGTCGCCAAAACGCTCGCGCACCGTCTCGATCACTGCCGCACTTGCACCGATTGGCTGGCCGATGACGAGCTCGCGCGCGTCCTCCAGCGTCTGGCGAATTTTTTCTCCGCCCGGCACCTCACCGACGCCCGTGCGGCCAGAATTATCCGTGAGCAACACAATGTTGCGTGTGAAATAAGGCCCATGTGCGCCACTGAGATTGAGCAACATACCATCATGACCCGCGACGGGAACCACGCGCATCGTAACCACATTGGGCAAATCTCGATCGAGCGGAGCATGCATAAAGGGAAGGAAGTTTTTAATTAAGCGTTATCGCGTTCAACTCGCCTTGAGTTCCACGCGCTTGATTTCGCCGACGATTAAAAGGTAGCTCGCGATGGCCAACGCGGCGTGCGCGCTCACATAAACGAGCGCCCAGTTAAACGAGCCCGTCGCCTTCAAGATGTAGCCGATTGCGATCGGCGTGATGATGCCCGCGGTATTGCCGAAGGTGTTGAACAACCCACCGCACAAGCCTGTGACCGATTTCGGCGAGGTGTCGGAAATCACCGCCCAACCCAACGCGCCCACGCCTTTGCCGAAAAACGCGAGGCTCATCAAGGTGATCACCGCCCATTGCGCGCTCACATAATTGCACGCCACCATGCTCACCGAGAGCAACATTCCAACGACGATCGGCGTCTTGCGCGCCAAGGTCAGAGACTTTCCGCGACGCAACAACTCATCGGAAAACCAGCCGCCCAAAATTCCGCCGCCAAATCCACAGAGCGCCGGCAACGCCGCCACAAAACCCACCTGCAAGATCGACATCCCGCGCTCCTTCACGAGGTAGATCGGAAACCACGTGAGAAAAAACCACGTGAGCGTCGTGATGCAGTATTGCCCCAAATAAATCCCCAACAGCATCCGGTTGCCGAGCAATTGGCCGATGACCGCCCAGCGCACGCCAGCCTTGCCCCCGGGCTTTCCACTGGTTTCCAAATCAATCAAACCGCCCCCGCGCTCGATGTGCTCGAGTTCCGCCGCGTTCGCCCGCGGATGCTCGCGCGGGTTGCACATTAACTTCGGCCAAGCCGCGGCGAATACGAGTCCAAGCGCGCCCATAAACCAAAACACATATTCCCAACCCCAAGTGTGAGCGATCCAACCCATAATCGGCGCGAAGAGCACCGTGGCGAAATACTGCGCCGAGTTAAAAATCGCCGAAGCTTGGCCGCGCTCCGCCGTCGGAAACCAAGCCGCCACAATCCGCGCGTTGGCGGGAAACGAAGGAGCCTCGGCGGCCCCCAGCAAAAACCGCAGCCCAAACAATACCATCACCGCCACGCGACCATCGAAGCCGCCCACACAACCCTGCAACAGCGTGAACAAAGACCAAAGCGCGATGCTCCAGCCATAAATTTTTCGAGAACCCATGCGGTCGAGCAGCCAACCTCCCGGAATCTGCGCGAGCACGTAAGCCCAAGCGAACGCCGAGAATAAATACCCCATCGTCACCGCGTCTAACTTCAGATCCTTCGAAACCATCGTGCCGACAATCGAGAGCGTCGCGCGATCCGCGTAGTTGAGCGACGTCAGCAGAAATAAAATAAACACGATCACGTAACGCACTCGCGTCCGGGGCGCTTGGGTCGTTGCAGGGGCAGCGTTCATGGTGCGCGCTTATTGCGGGCCGAGGACGTTAATGAGCGCCGCGAGCCGCGCCGATTCTTCGGCACTCAGATCGACCAACGGCGGCCGTACCGGCCCCGCATCACGACCGACGATGCGCGCCCCGGCTTTGATGATACTGACCGCGTAACCAGGCTTCCGATTACGGATTTCCAAGTAGGGCAGAAAAAACGTGTCGAGCAGTCGCCCCATCGTGGCGTGATCATCCGTCGCGACGGCGTGGTAAAACTCCATCGCCGTCTTCGGGATAAAGTTAAACACCGCCGACGAATACACCGGCACGCCGAGCGCCTTATAAGCCGCCGCATAAACTTCCGCCGTCGGCAAACCGCCCAGATACGCGAAGCGATCGCCGAGTTTACGCCGGATCGTCACCATCAACTCGATCTCGCCGATGCCGTCTTTGAAACCGATTAGGTTCGGGCAGCGTTCCGCGATTTTCACCAACGTATCCGCCTGCAAACGACACGCCCCGCGGTTGTAAATGATGACGCCCAGTTTCACCGAGCGACACACCGCCTCGACATGCGCCGCGAGTCCCTCCTGCCCTGCTTCCGTCAAATAATGCGGGAGCAACAAAATCCCCTGCGCGCCGAGGCGCTCAGCTTCCTGCGCGAAGGCGATCGCCTGCCGCGTCGGGCCGCCGGCACCGGCGATAATCGGTACGCCATCGCGACACGTCGTGACCGCGGTGCGGATCACCGCGCTGTAGTCCTGCGCCGTCAGCGAAAAAAATTCTCCCGTCCCTCCCGCCGCAAATAACACCGTCGCGCCGTAGGGCATGAGCCACTCGAGCCGTTTCACATACGTCGCCGCGCAGAAATCGCCGGCCGCATCAAAATCAGTAATGGGAAACGACAACAGCCCAGCCGACATCGTTTTCTTCAATTCCGCAGGATTCATAAGGGGTAAAGGGGAGCGCGAAAATTCATGCGTGCCCGCGCACCGCAAAGCAAGCACCCGTCACACCTACACCACTCCCAGCGCCAGCGCTTGTCCGCGCCTCAACCGAGATCACCTGCCTGAGGGCGCAGCACAATCTCTTCGACCACCGTTTGGCGCGAAAGCCGGTAAACCTCCAAAAATGCCTGCGCGACATCCTCCGCTGGCATCATCCGCTCGGCGGCGACTCCGCTCTCACTCCACGAAGGCGACCAGGTCGCGCCCGGATACACGCAACACACGCGCACGCCGGCCGACTTGGTTTCCGCGCGCAGCACCTTCGCCAGACCCGTCACGCCAAATTTCGCCGCGCAATAGCCCGCGCCGCCCGGATAAGCCGCAAGGCCCGCGATCGAGCTCATGAAAAAAACATCGCCGCGCCGGCGCCGCGTCATCGCCGGCACAAAGGCGCGCGTCATTAAAAATGCACTGCGCAGATTCGCCGCATACATCCGGTCAAATTGCGCCACGCTCGTCGCGGTCAACGCACTCGCCTCGAATTTTCCGGCGTTGTTGATCAACACATCGACGGTGCCGAAGCGTTTGAAAACCGCGCGTTTGAGCGCGGCCACCGCGGTCTCGTCGCTCACGTCACACGGAAAGATTTCGACCGACGTCGCATCGCCGCTGAGCACTCGCGCACAACGCTTCGAGACCGTGCGCAGATTTTTTTCCGAGCGGGCCACGAGCGCGAGCTTCACGCCCACTACATGCGCGGCAAAAACACGGGCTATGGCCGCGCCGATGCCTTGGGAGGCGCCGGTGATCAGGACGACGGGAGCTTTCATCGTTGGCATTGGCGCCGAAACCCGACGGAGAACGCGAAACTTATCTTTCGCGGCTTAGGCTTCATAACGTGACCGAGCGGACGCGACGATTAGCAGATCAACGATTGGAAATCGGAAAAGTCTGCCGTGAATCCGCCTTTCACGCCCTTGCAGATGACGCTCACCGCGTCGTGCGAATGCAACGATTCGAGGTGCGCACAAGCGACTTGAAAATCCACGATGCGTTTGTCGGCCCCAAACTCGCGATAAAGCAACCGCGCCGCATCTTCGACGAATTTGATATGCGCGCCGTTGAGTTCGGCGAAGGCCTGCTCGTCCTCGCGTTTCACCATGACTTGCGTCTCGGTTTTGAGCGCGTTGGCGCAATGCAGTTGGAGATCTTCGATCGAGAGCGAGCGGCCGGCGGCGAGCTCGACGCGCACGCGCGCCTTGGAGCGTTGGGCGTGCGGCGTGGCGAAAACACCGCGCGTGTTGCGGGCGTGTTCCGCGAGTTCCGCGCTGCATGGACATGTAGACGAGTACACGAAATCAAAGTCGATGAAGCGCCGGTATTTTCCTGTGCGGTCCATCGTCCCTTCGAAGGCGACGCGGTAATACTGCCAGCCAGAGAGCCCGCTCCGCAGACTTTTCTGGCGAATCGGAAAAGAGAACGAGAGTTTGATCCGCGCGTCGAAGGTGTCGATTTTGCGCTGATATTTCGCAAGGAGCCGGCGCAACACGTCGAAGGTAAAAACGTCGTCTTCATGCTCGTAAAAAGAGCGCATGATGCGGCCCATGTTGATGCCTTTAAGGCCGGCTTGGAGGGAAACGGTGCCCGTGACGCTCGTCTCGAGGGTGTGAACCTTGCCGTTGGCCGCGCGGAATTTAAGCGGCAGACGAAAATTGGCGCAGCCGACTTGCTGGATGGGCACGCGGGCGCCATCGGCGGCATTCACCGCTTCCATCATATCGGGCAGGGATTTCTGGTAAGCGACGTCGGTTTTGAACGTCGCGTCAAAGGTGCGATTCACCAGCGGGGCGACGCCACCAGCGGTGTGATGCAGATACATCGGTTTCTTCTTCATCTCGTTTTTAGTAGTTCAGTCGGGCGATGCCAGTGGTGGGGACGATAACCTTGGCCCCGTTAAAAACGGGGGAACTGGCGCGGAGAGTTTATTTGACGTCGGGGCCGTGATATTCGGCGAAGTTGCGAGGCGTCTCGTAGAGCCGCACGCAGTGCAGCCGGCCGGCCGTGATGTACGGGGCGATTTCGTTCCAAAAAGCGATCACGAGATTCTCCGTCGAAGGAATCACCCCGCGCAGGAAATCGACTTCGTCGTTAAGGTTGCGGTGATCGCATTTGTCCACCACGGCGGTGTGCAAAATACGCTTCAACTCGCCGAGATCCATGATGTAACCCGTCTCAGGATCGGGCGCACCCCGCACTGTGACCTCGAGGACGTAATTATGTCCGTGCCAGTGCGGATTGGTGCACAAGCCGTAGTGTTCAACATTCCATTTTTGACTCTTAGTCGGATTATAAAGTCGATGCGCCGAGTTGAAATGCACCTGGCGCGTGATCGATACCACCCCAGGCAACACCCGCGGCGCAGCGGCCGACACGGAGCGTGACGCAGATTTTTTGGCGACAGATTTCTTGGGCATGGAGGTGGAGTAGATAGCACAAAAGACCCCTCCGTCAACCGCCACGGTCGGACCGCAGGCTCGTCCTTTCCGGTTGAATCGTCGGCCGAGGCCACGCTGAATCGACGTTTTCCTCCTCGCGCCCATGCCCATCCGCAAAGCCCTCATCACCGCAGCCAACCCCCGCCAACGCACGCTTCCGCTGCAAACCCTCATCGACCAGCAGGGCGAATCCAAGTCCGCCCTCCAGATCGTCCTCGAGGAAGCCGCGGGCGCCGGGATCGAGGAATTTTGCGTGATCGTCTGCCCGGGCGACGAGACGGCCTACGCCGAGGCCTGCGGCGCGCTGCGCTCGCGCGTGCGTTTCATCGCGCAACCCACCCCGCGCGGCTACGGCCACGCCATTCTCTGCGGACGTGAATTCGTCGGCGAACAACCGTTTCTTCACCTCGTCGGCGATCACCTCCACGTCGCGCACGGCACCACCAGTTGCGCCCGCCAGTTGATCGACATCGCCGTCGCCGAAAATGCCTCCATCTCCGCCGTGCAACCCACGCGCGAGAGCCAGCTCACGTCGTATGGAGCCATCGGCGGCAAACTGATCGGCGGCGATCGTCCGATTTACCAGATCGATACCGTCCTTGAAAAACCCACGCCCACCGTCGCCGAGCAACAGCTGATCGTCCCCGGCCAGCGCGCTGGTTTTTACCTCTGCTTTTTTGGTCTACACGTGCTCGGGCCGGATCTTTTTAACATCTTTGTCGCGGATGGACTGAACTTCGTTGTAGGCGTTGAAGATTTCGCTTTCGTCCAGGCCCAATGACTCCGTGATGTACTGGTAGGCGTGGGTGT
>CAJAFD010000478.1 GCA_903938935.1 uncultured Opitutia bacterium | reverse complement strand
CTCCGAAGTTCGGCGAGCGGGAGGTCGATGAGGGGCATGTTGAGAGAAAAGAAAAAGCGCGGATCAAAACGTGAGACTGAGCGACTGAGTTGTCGGTCGAGCTGGGGTGGAGGGTCGAGCAGAATTGCGGGCTGTGTCGTGACGCGACAAATTGAAGTGGGCAGAAGACGGGGTTTGTTTTCGGAGCTTTCGTGTGTTTCGTGGGGCTCATTATGAAAACTATCGGCGTGCTCGGTCTGGGGATTATCGGCAGCGTGTGGGCGCGGCATTATCACGCGGCGGGCGTGTTGGCCGGGGCTTGGAATCGGACGCCGCAGCCAGATTTCCCGCATTGGAAAACGACGCCGCTGGCGGTCGCGCAGGCGGTGGATATCGTGCAGATCGTCGTCGCGGATCCGCCAGCGGTGCGGGCGTTGCTGGCACAGATTTTGCCGGCGCTCGGTCCGGGGAAAACCGTGGTGCAATCGAGCACGATTGATCCGCGTAGCAGCGAAGAATTTTACCAAGCGGTGACGGCGCGCGGGGCGCGTTACCTCGAAGCGCCGTTCACCGGAAGCAAGCCGGCGGCGGAGCAGAAACAGGTGGTTTACTACGTCGGCGGCGATGCGGCGACAGTGGCGGATATGGATGCGATGTTGGGGTTGGTGTCGCTCGTGCGACTCCCAATCGGTGATCACCAGCAAGCCACGGCGCTCAAGCTGGCGATGAACCTGAATATCGCCGCTCAGATGGAGGCGCTGTCGGAGGCGATCACTATGGCGCGTCGCGCGGGGATTTCGGATGATGTATTTTTCGGCGCGCTGGCGCGTAATGCGAGCCAGTCGGGCTTGGCGAAACTCAAGGAGCCGAAGCTGAGGGCGGGCGATTTTTCCCCGCAATTTTCCGTGAAACACATGTTGAAAGATATGCGCTTGGCAGCGGGCATCGGCGGCTGCGAAGCGTTTCCGGTCTTGGGCACGATGCGTGACCGGTTGGCGGCGGCGGATCAGGCCGGACTCGGCGATCAGGATTTCTCGGTGCTCGTCACCTTGTTGAATAAAAAATCGAGCTGAACGGCTGCGATTTGACGCCAGGGCGTACTTCTTTAAACTGTATGACATGAGTGACTTCGTGGCTTCTTCGGCGTTGGCGGAATCGCGGCAGGCGGTGGATCGCCTCCGCGCGGCGATGCAGCGCACGATCAAAGGCAAAGACGATGTCATCGAGCAGGTGCTCGTGTGTCTCGTCGCGGGCGGACATGTCTTGATCGAGGATTTGCCCGGCCTCGGTAAAACGTCGCTGGCTTATGCGCTCGCGCGCTCGATGGATTGCGCGTTTTCGCGGGTGCAATTTACGAGCGATCTGTTGCCGAGCGATGTGACGGGCGTGGCGATATACGACGAGCGCGAGCATGCGTTTGTGTTTAAGCCCGGTCCGGTGTTTGCGAACGTGGTGTTGGCGGACGAGATCAACCGCGCGACACCGAAGACGCAGTCGGCGTTGCTTGATGTGATGGATCGCGCGCGCGTCACGGTTGATGGCGTGTCGCACACCGTGGGGGCCCCGTTCAGGGTGTTTGCGACGCAGAATCCGGTAGATTACGAAGGGACGTTTCCTTTGCCGGAGAGCCAGATGGATCGTTTTTTGATGCGCTTGCACATGGGTTATCCGCAGGCGCAGGACGAGTTGGAGATTTTGCGCACGGCGCACACGGGTTATGATGCGATCGCGGTCAACGCGGTCGTGACCAAAGAGGAGGTGTTGAAATTGCAGAGTTTGGTGGCGCAGGTGTTCGTGGAGGATTCGGT
>CAJAFD010000477.1 GCA_903938935.1 uncultured Opitutia bacterium | reverse complement strand
TTCTGATCATCATGTGGCTGGGTGGTTGTACCACTGGGCTTCCGGTGGTGTCTGTGGTTTGGCAACTGGGATAAAACACTCCGCAATAAACATCGCGAGCAGCCAGGCCGTCGCCGGCGGCAAGTCCCAGACCATTGTTGTTGGTTGCCCAGGTTACAACTTCTTCTGGACTCAAACGCAACGGTGTATCGCCAATGACAAAGGCTGTGTTTCCACGCTCGTTGTTCAAGGCAGCGCCATGCCACGTTTGATGGCGGAGGATTTACGCTTCGATCAAAAGGCAAATCTCGCACCTGATAAAAACAACCTTCGTAACCGGCGTCCAATCGACGCGCGATTCGAGCAGGCGGCTCATCAGTTTCAACGTTGAGTCTCTCAATGTAGTGTGGCGGGAGCGCAGAGCTTTTAGCTCAGCGCTTTTTTGATGAGAGCTTCGGTCGAGGCGCTTGCGCCCAAGGCGAGTGCGGCCTGCCGAATGGCGGCATCGGCATCGGGTGTTTTATAGCCGAGGGCAACCAGTGCAGAGATCGCGTCGCGATGTGAGCTGACAGGCGCTGCATTGGAAAGCGAAGTTGCTTGGGTGTTGTTTTTCGCGCCGCCGCTGGGAAGTTCCACCTTGGATTTGAGTTCAACCACCAGACGTTCGGCGGTTTTTTTACCAATGCCAGGGCATTTGGCCAACAAGCCAATATCACCACTGCGAATCGCCGATTCTAAGGATTCCACGGAAAGGCGGCTCATGATTCCGAGCGCGCTCTTTGGGCCGATTCCCGTGACATGGTCGATCATGAGACGGAAAAAATCGCGATCCGCGATGGTCGCAAAACCATAAAGCGTCTGCGCGTCCTCCCGGTAAATCACGTGGGTGTGTAGTTTCACTTCGGTGCCTGCAGCCGGAAGTTTCTCCGCGCTGGTGAGCGGGATGTTAACTTCGTAGCCAAAACCATTCAGCTCGACGATGGCGTGGAGCGGAGTGGCGGATACGAGAGTGCCTTTGATGGAGGTGATCACGATGAGGTAAGCGCAGCAGTGGTAGGTTACTTTAAGCCGAGCACATCTTGCATGTCGTAAAGTCCAGCTTTGCGACCAACGAGCCATTGGGCGGCGCGCAGAGATCCGCGGGCAAAAATGCCGCGATCGCTGGCTTTATGCGTCAGCTCTAAGCGTTCGCCCATGGCGGCTAACATGACCGTGTGATCGCCCACCACGTCGCCGCCACGGAGCGCATGAACTCCGATTTCCGTCGGCGTGCGCTCACCGGTGATGCCTTCGCGGCCGTGGCGCAACGCCGCGGCAGAGAGTTTGCGCTCCTCTTGGATGATCTCAAGCAGGCGAGCGGCGGTGCCACTGGGCGCATCTTTTTTAAAGCGATGATGCATCTCTACGACCTCGATATCGTACTCGGCGCCGAGGATCGCGGAGGCTCGACGCGTGAGGGCGAAGAGTAAATTGACGCCAATAGAAAAATTTCCGGCCCACACGCAGGGCACCTGTTGAGCGAGGCCGAGCAAACGCGTTTTCTCTTCTGCGGAGTGACCCGTGGTGCCAATCACGATTGGTTTTTTGTGCGCTAGGGCGAGTTCGAGTAAAGCCTCCGTCGCTCGGTGCGAGCTGAAGTCGATGATCACATCGCACGCGGCAATATGATCGGCCACCGCATCGCCTGCATCCAAGGTCGCGCAGAGGTTGACTCCGGCATCAGATGCGGCCGCGGCGATGGCCTGGCCCATGCGCCCGCGCGAACCATTGAGTAAAACGTTTATGGACATTGGAGAATTTTTAGCGTTCGAGCGCAGCTAGGACTTGGGTTAATTTCTGAGCACTTTCTTTACTGATTTCGCTCAGCGGTAAACGGACCTCAGCGCTGACGATGATGCCGGCACGCACCAATGCAAATTTGATCGGGCTAGGATTGGACTCGATGAAGATCGCTTTGAACATCGGGTACAGCCGACGATGCGATTTGAGCGCCTTGGTGAAATCGCCCGCCAAAGCGAGCCGCACCATGGTGCTGATGTCGCGCGCGTAAAGATTTGAGGCCACACTGATCACGCCCTCAGCGCCGACAGCCATGAAGGGCAGGGTGAGGGAGTCATCGCCACTGAGAACGGTAATGTCTGCTCCGAGCGCGTGTTTGAGTTGATCCACACGATCCACGCTGCCACCGGCTTCTTTGATCCAGCGCACGTGTTTATATTTCGCGCGTAGTCTTTCCACAACCGGGATGCCGATTTCGATGCCGCAGCGTCCGGGGATGGAGTAGAGAATGATGGGTTTATCGGTGGCCTCAGCGACCGCGCAGAAATGCCGGTAAAGTCCTTCCGCTCCGGGTTTGTTATAATAGGGAGCCACCACGAGCATGGCATCAGCCCCGACGGCGTGGGCTTGCTGGGTAAGTTCGACCGCTTCCTGTGTGGAGTTGGAGCCGGTGCCCGCAATGACGGGTACTCGCCCCCGCGTCATCTCCACGGTGGCCTGAATGATTTCAATGTGTTCCTCGTGGTTTACCGTCGGTGATTCTCCCGTCGTGCCGACAGGGACCAAGCCATCGATGCCTCCACGGATCTGGTGTTCGATCAAGCGCTTTAAATCGCCATGGGCGATTCGGCCCTGCTGGAAGGGCGTGACGAGTGCGGTGATGGTACCGGTGAGCAGACGTTTTTTCATGAAAGTGTTATCGTTGTCTTACAAGAAACT
>CAJAFD010000476.1 GCA_903938935.1 uncultured Opitutia bacterium | reverse complement strand
GGACCCATCTGGCTGGATCTTCGCCCAAGGCGGACAAACCTATTTAGCCTACCGCCCGCTCGCGCCCTATCACTGGGAAAAATATCTGCATCATTCGAGCGGTTGGGCCAAGGTCCGCCGCGACCTCGGCGGACGCTTGCTTGTTAGCCCGCACCTCAAAAACGGCACCATCGTGCAGGCCGCCAGCGCCAGCGAATTTAAAGACTTCGCCGCTTTCAAAGCTGCCATTAAGGCACTCCCGCTCACCGTTCGCCTCGAGCCCACGCCGTCGGTTCAATTCACCAGCCTGCGCGGTAAGAAACTCGCCTTCACGTACGACCAAGTCCCGACCGTCGACGGCCGCGCGATCGATTACGCCAAGTGGAAATTATTTGAAGGCCCGTATCTCAATTCCGAACTCCACAGCCGGAAACTCACCATCACTCACGGCAAACTCGAGCGCGTGCTCGACTTCAATACCCTCACCGTGACCGATCGCGTCAAATAAATCGCGCCTGCCTCGCGCCTCAACCCCATCATGAATCCCTCCCGCGTTCTCGCTGTTTTTATTGCTGCGACCACGGCGCTCTGCGCCCAACCCGCGCCGCTTCCCGTCGTCACTGAACTTCTCGCGGACCGCTCGGGCTACGAATTACTCGGTCGACTCTGCGACGATTTCGGCGGTCGACTCACGGGCAGCCCGGCCAGCCGCGCGGCGATGGATGCGCTCGTCAACGAGCTCCGCGCGCTCGGCTTAAAACCTGAGCGGCAGAATTTCACCATGCCCGGTTGGGTGCGCGGTGAGGACGAAGTCACGCTGCTCGCGCCCTTGCCCACGCCCCGCCGGCTGCGCGTGGCCGCGCTCTCCTACACGCAACCCCACGCGCCCTTCGAGGCCGACGTCGTCGATATCGGCCAGGGTCGTGACGAAGATTTTGCGAAAATCGAAGTGCGCGGCAAAGTCGGCCTACTCGCCGCCAACACCACCGTTCCCCGCGGACTCTACGAAAAAGCCGCGGTCGAGCGCGGCATGCGCGGCGTCCTATTTATTAATCGCGAAGCGGGCGGCCAACTCCTCGCGCGCACCGGCGCCTTCAGCGGCGAACCCCTAAAGATTCCTGTCTACAGTATCGCGCAAGAAGAAGGGAAGTGGATCGGCCGCCTGCTCGCTCGCGGCCAGAACGTCCGCCTGCGGATGCACACACGCTCGCACTGCGCGCAGATCGAGACGGAGAACCTCATCGTGCGTTTCCCCGGTCGTACCGCGGAAAAAATCGTCATCGGGGCGCATTTCGATTCTTGGGATCTCGGCCAAGGCGCGATGGATAACGGTATCGGCCTAGCTCAACTTTTTGCCCTCGCCAAATACCTCGCCGCCAATCCCGCCGACCGCCTGCGTCCGATCGAATTGATCTGGTATAACGGCGAGGAGCAGGGCCTGTGGGGTTCACGCCACGCCGCCGCGGTTGCCCGCAAGGAACCCATCGCCGCGATGGTGAATCTCGACATGGTCGGCTACCCCCTCTCGGTCAATGCCTGTGGTGACGAACGGCTCGTGCCGTTGCTGACCCGCTTCGCCGCCACGATGCCGGTCGAGCGCCTCCGCGAGGGCGTCAAGAATGTCGCCTGGCTCGCGAGCGACCACACGCCCTATCAGCTCGATGGCGTGAATGTCTTTACCTTCGGCGCCCACATCGATCGCGAGGTGAACCGCTACTACCACGACGTCGCCGACACCTTCGACAAGAGCGACCCCAAGATGATCGCGGAGTCGTCTGCCACCATCGGCGCATTTACGATCTTCCTCGCCGATGCGTCTGATCTCACTGCGACCCGCCGCAGCCCAGCTGAGATCGCAACGGTCGTGAAAACCCACGGCCTCGCGCCCCGCCTCACGGCGATGGGGCTCTGGCCCTTGCCAACCGTCGCCACGCCTTGAACTTTTTCTGAACTCAACCCCTATACCCATGACCTTTCTCGGCCTGCATCCCCTCGATGCGTTCATCATCGTACTCTACATCATCGGCGTTTTGGTGATCGGCAAAGTCCTCTCTCACGGCGTAAAAGGCGAAGGCGACTTTTTCCTTGGCGGCCGCTCGCTCGGCAAGTGGCTCCAGTTCTTCCTGAGCTTTGGCAACATGACCGACCCCGGTCAGGCCACGACGACGGCCAGCTCGGTCTATCGCCAAGGCGCCGGAGGCGGCTGGCTCGCGTTGATCACGTTGTTTCTCACGCCTTATTTTTGGTTCAGTGCCGTGTGGTTCCGCCGCGTGCGGCTCACGACCATGGCCGATTTATTTGAAGATCGTTTCGGCAAGCGCTTCCTCGCGACGTTTTACGCCGTCACGACGATTTTGATGTCCATCGTGAGTATCGCCGGCGGCAACGTCGTCGCGCTCAAGACACTCCAGCCGCTCATGGTGAAGGATGCGGCGATCTACTCGGTCGCCGAGAAACAGTCCGTCGCCGATTACCACGAGTTCGTGAAACTGCGTGAGCAACGTCAGGTCGCGCCCCTCGCGCCCGAGGCCGCGACGCGTTACGATTTGCTTAAAGACGCCTACACCCGCGGTGCGCTCCAGCCCTACGTGACCTACCTGCGGCCGGTGTTGTTCTACCTCGTTTCATCCATTCTCGTGGCCATCTTCGTCATGCTGGGCGGCCTCAAGGCCTCGGCGGTGGTCGACGCTGTGCAGACCGTTTTGGTGATTTTGATTTCGGTGATCTTAATACCGTTTGGCCTGATTAAACTCGGCGGTCCCGCTGGGCTGCACGAGAAAGTCCCAGAGGTGATGTTTAACCTCTTCGGCGGCGGCGGTCTGAGCGAATACACGTGGTATTCCATCGGGGCGCTCTTCCTGATTCAAGTCGTCGGTATCGTGGGTTCCCAGGCCAACATGACCATCGCCGGATCGGCTAAGGATGAGTTTGCCGCGCGGCTCGGGCCGGTGACCGGCGGTTTCTGCAAGCGTTTCGTCACGATCGCGTGGTGCTACTGCGGGCTGATCGCCATCGGCATCTTTGGT
>CAJAFD010000475.1 GCA_903938935.1 uncultured Opitutia bacterium | reverse complement strand
GCCATCGACGTTGGGGTGTGAGACCCCGCTAAAAACGCTGAAGTCAGCGCGATGATCTTGGAGAAATTTTAAGTACGGCGAAGCGACATAATCGCGGCCTGTGCCCGTGGGGAAAAACTGATCACCGAGTAGGCCGAGGTTGTTGCACACCGCGAGCATGCGGCGGGGTTTCGCGCCAGGCGCGAGCGGGTTATCGGCTTTGGCGCCCGCGCGCGCGACGCCGGGCAACATGGATTCAAGAAACGGCAACGAGAGCGCGATGCCCGCGCCTTGCAGAAAACGGCGACGCGAGAGCGGCACGCGCGTGGTCACAAACGGCGCGCGGGGCGAAGGAAAAGAAGAAGAGGACATGAAACGACCGGGGGAGACGGGCAAAAAGTGGGGCTGAACGAAGGGGTGAAACTCTGCTTAGAAAATTACCCCCACCCGAAAAGGCAAATCCCGGCTGACGCAGGCGGAGAGGCGTAAAGAAGACCCCCGAAGTGCGTGCCGCACCTTCCTCTAGCCGTGGTTTCTGAATTTAATCCGGCAGTCTTTTTTAGACTGTTAGCGTAAAACGATTCCCGTTTCGCCTTTGGGAAAGCCTCATGGTTAACCTATCGGGCGACTGAGCTCACCGCGGGATAAGCGAGCGAGTTCCAGCAGGCTTCGAAGAGCTTGGCGTCGGGTTCGCCGTCGGTGACGACGAAGCGGTAGCGGGTGACGTAGGGCTTGCCGGGTTCGATGGTGAACGCGCCTAGTTTCTGCGGGACAATCGAGAAGTAGGGCATGTTGGGATGCAGGCGGAGAGGTGTCGGGAAACGAAAGTTTTCGGGGAAGCCCAGCACGGCCGTGCCCGAGAGGCCGGCTTCCGTCTTGCCGCCGAGGTAGCACCAGCGGGCGCGGGTGCCTTCGCCCTTCTTGCGATCGGTGATGCCCTCGGAGGTCAAGAAACGCGCGCCGTCGACGCCGTTCCATTGGTCGGGTCCGCGGAGCCCAAAGCTGCCGTAATGGTATTCGGGCAGCTCGAGCGGCGAATCTGTCGCACACGTTTGCGTCGTCGTCAGGTCAAAAACCTGGATGGCTTTGGGCGCATGGCTTACAACGTACGCCTTCACGGACCAACGATCATACAGGGCGGTGATGGGGGTGGAGCCGCTGAGGTCGTTCATGTGTAGCTCAGCTTCAAAGCCGCCGTGAACTTCGCCTGACCACTGGCGGCCGACGGCGTGCAACTGTTCTTCGCCTTTCTTCAAATGCATATTCCAGAAGTCGGTGGCGCGGCCCTGGAAGCTCGCCTTGGTGTAAGGAGTCCAAATCCCGTGGTGGTGGACATGGTCCGACGGATAGTCTCCCGTGACGACCGCACCCGAGGGCGAGCGCACGGGATGCAGGTAACCGGCTCGGAGTATGTCAGGCTTAATGTCGGCGCGAGGCTTCTTGTCCTTGTTGGTGCGGAAGTTCAGGGCTTCTTTGCCGTTGATGGAAATCATCAGGCCATCTTCGCCGGGTCCGACCTTCACCGCGGGCGGCTTGGCGCTAGCAAGTTTCGCGACTTTAAGCGTGGTCGTCGCGTTGGCCGGAATGAAGCCGACGACGAAGGTGCTGGTCTGGTCATCTTCCGCTTGGAGAGCGTATTCGTGACCGGAGGAATCTTTCGCGGAAATCACATCGCCGATGGCCTGCGCCACTTTCGCCCTCACGACCAAGGCGGCGCGATCAACCGGAGCCGGGGCGATGGTGATCGTTTGGGCAGAAAGGCCCGAGGTCAGACAGAGGGCAGCGAAAAGACGAAGCATGGGCCGAATACAGTGCAAATG
>CAJAFD010000474.1 GCA_903938935.1 uncultured Opitutia bacterium | reverse complement strand
TTTTGACTGGGACGGACTTCGCGGGAGGCGTTGGGCACGGGCGAGGGGACAAAGGTCCGCGTGTAAGCTCAAGCCGCAACCTGAGTTCGCGGGACATGATTAGAAATTTTTCGCTGCGCGCTGGCGTCGGCCGCGGACGTTCTGTTAAAGTACGGGCATGACTCTCGTTGAACTCGGCTGGCACGATGCCTTGGCCCTCGCGTTTGCTCCGCACGGAGCGGCGGGGCTGGAGCCGGCGCGCGTGGTGTGCGAGTTGCGGCGGAATTTTTACGCGGTGCACACGGCTGACGGTGAAGTGCTGGGAGAATGTGGCGGTGGTTTTTTTCACGTGGCCAAGAAAGCGGAGCAATTTCCGGCGGTGGGCGATTGGGTCGCGGTACGTCGGCGTCCCGGGGAGGCGCGCGCGGACATCCATGCGGTGTTGCCGCGGCGCACGAAGTTTTCGCGGCGTGCGTCAGGCTCAGAAGAAATCGAACAAATCGTAGCCGCGAATATCGACACGGTTTTTTTGGTGAGCGGGCTTGATCAAAATTTTAACCCGAAACGCATTCAGCGTTTTTTGGTGGCGGCGAAGGAAAGCGGAGCTGAGGCAGTGATTGTTTTGAATAAATCTGACGTGTGCGCAGATGCCGAAGTCGTGCGCCGCGAGATCGAAGCGCTGGTGCCCGGCGTGCCCGTACTGATTACGAGCTCGGAGACGCGGAAGGGCTTGAAGGCGCTGACCTCAGTCTACGCGCAGCCGGGGCGCACGTTGGCTTTTATTGGCTCCTCCGGCGTAGGGAAATCGAGCCTCATTAATTTATTGGTGCGCGATCCGGAGGCTTTGCCGACCGGCGAAGTCCGCGAGAAAGACAGTAAAGGCCGGCATACTACGACGCGGCGCGAGTTGGTGCAGACGCCGACGGGCGCACTGGTGATCGACACGCCCGGCATGAGGGAATTGCAGCTTTGGGGCGTGGAGGACGGCGTGGAAGATGCCTTTGCTGATATCGCGGCGCTGGCTGCGCGGTGTAAGTTTGGCAACTGTAGTCATGGTAACGAACCGGGTTGCGCGGTGCGCGCGAGCATCGCCGCAGGTGATTTGGTGCTACAACGTTTTGAGAGCTATCTTAAACTAAAGGGCGAGAAGGCGGCGAGTGTGCCGGCGCGAAAAAAACCGAGTGCGCTCGCGAGTAAACCCGGTTGGAAAAACCGCACTCAGGGGCAGACGCCTTTCCGGCATCGGCATCACGTCGAGGATTAGCTGATAAGAAGGTTGGTGTTACGCGGCTGAGACGATAGTCTGGGATCATGCCCCAAGACCCCCACGCTCATTTTGACCACACTGTCCTTGATTTGATCGAGCACAGTCCGACCGGCGCCGTGCCGGCTACGCCCTCTTATATGGATGCGTTGAAACGGTTGCTCGCGACGCATCAAGTTTACGCGAGCGCCAATCACAAAGGTGGCTATGTCACCACACGATCACTGGCGACGGCGCCGGTGTTTCACGCGCAGAATCTCGACGACGTGATCGCCGGTCGCGTCGAGTCGGCGGCGCTGGAAAATAATTTCAGTATCTTTGAGCGTTACGTGGCTGCGTTGCCTGCACCGCTGCGTGAGCGCGCGGCCGAGCGCCGGACGGTGGTCGCGGGAAAACCTTCCCAGCATCGCGCGAAGCACATCGGCGATCACGTCGTGGTCGCCCACGATCCAATTCATACGCTATTTTTGGTGCCCGGCACGGGCCCGCATCCAGGCTTGCCCGGAAATTATCTTTACGGATCCGTGTTCCAGCACCACGCCGAGGTTAACAGTCCTTGGTTAATCCACCTGCACGACAATGACGACGGACTCGCTCTCTGTGAATTGCCGACGATGTCCGCAGCGTGGGAGAAATTACAGGAAGTGCTCGCGAGTGCGCCGTTTAATATGAACGAACTCGATGCGCTCGGGTTCACGTTTAAATAAGCGAGCCGGCGAGGGGGCGCTGGATTAAGCCTGCGTGATTAAGATTCACGCGGAAGAAAACAGCCGTCAGTTTTTCGGTCTCATGCTCGTTTCAACCGCCGAACTCGCGTCTCACCTCAACGACCCGACCTGGGTGATTTTCGATTGCCGACACGATCTCGTGGATCATGGCAAAGGCGCCAAGCTCTTCGCAGAAAGTCACCTCGTTGGAGCGTATTTTGCGCCGGTTGAAGCGGCTCTCGCCGGTGCAAAAAACGGTCGGAATGGTCGTCACCCTTTGCCCGCGCCGGATCAATTTGCGGCTTTTCTCGCGGCGCATGGCGTGAACAAAACCAGTCGGATCGTCGCCTATGATGACGCGGGCGGGCTCTACGCCGCGCGCTTGTGGTGGCTGGCGCGTTGGATTGGTTTCAAGCAGGTGGCGTTGCTCGACGGAGGTTGGCAGAAGTGGATAAGTGAAGGCCGCGCCGTCACCGCGGAGATGCCAGTCGCACAGTCCAACGTCACGTCGAACGCGCCGACGGTGGATACGAGCCTGGTTTGGGGCACGGGCGATGTACTGCGTCGGCTCGAACAGAGCGGTAGTTTATTGATCGATGCTCGAGCAGGGGAGCGTTTCCGCGGCGAGATCGAGCCTATGGACCCTGTGGCGGGACATATTCCTGGGGCGGTGAATCGTTTCTTTAAGGCTAACCTAAATTCTGATCTCACGCTGCGTCCCGGCGCGGAGTTACAGCGGGAATTTCTCGCGCTGATCGGAGCGCGCGCAGCGGAAAATGTCGGACACTCCTGCGGCTCGGGCATCACCGCGTGCGCTAATATTTTCGCGATGGAATACGCGGGGCTCAAGGGCTCGAAATTGTACGCGGGCTCCTGGAGCGAATGGGTTTCTGATCCGACGCGGCCCGTAGCGCGGGGAACTTGAACCGAGTTTCGAAGTATTTAACGCACCGGCGTTGCCACAACGTCATCGATCAAGAAAACTGCGACCGGAACTTTTTGGTCCGCGCCGACGAGTTCCTTGCCGGCGAGTCCGCGATTGCGATAGGCGCCGGTGCGGAATGAGACGCGTTCAACGGTGCGCACAGGTTCGTTGAACACGAGGGCGCGGGACAAAACGGGTTTGCCGTTGATGCGCAGTTCGGCGGTGTCGGCGGTGGCGCTCGGCTTGATCTCTAGACTGAGGTTCAACCATTGGTCGACAGGGTAAGGACCGGCATCTTGCCAGATGCCTTCGTGGCGTGCCCAGAGATGTCCATCTTCGGCAAAGGCAATCTGGACGGGGCGAGCGCCTTGCGCGTCGAGTAAATCTAATTCGAGGCGGGCCTGATTTTGGCGGGCAAGTAGCTTAACGGAAAATTTTAAACCGTGAGTCTCGGGAAACACGCGCACGGCGCGGGCGTAATCATAAGGGTCTTCATCGCGGAGTTCGAGGGCCTGATTGCCGGGTGCGCCGATTGCTACGATGCGCACGGGCGCCCAGCGCGGGCTGTAAATATTCCAATCATCGGGAAGGGTGGAGGCGGCGATAGCATCAAACGTGTCGTTCACGTGCGCGAGATTACGGCTGTGAATGGGAATAGGAATGCGACTAATCCAAATATCCTCTTTGTTGACGCTGTAGGTCACCCAAGTGGCTCGGGCGGCATCGGGGGGCTTGCCGTTGCCCTCGACGATGCCTCGGACGTATTGGGGGCCGGGGTTTTTGAAGGCGCCAGGGAAACGTTGGTCGGGAAGTTCGCCGTGCACGGCGAGCAGTTCATCAAAGCGCGCGGCATCGGGGCTCGTCATGACGGCGAGGGGATAGCGGAGTCGATTGGTTGGATTGAGAAACAGCGCATAGCGCGAATCGTGGGTGCGTTGCAGCCAATATTTTGAGGCGTTGCTGGGGAGCTGAGGGGCAAATTGTTTTTCGGTCCAGGTGCGTCCGGCATCGTGGGTGGTGGCGACAAGCGCGTTTTTCCAGATGCCAAGCGTGGCGCCGTCGGGGCGCGTCACGTAGGAGAGCGCCTTGCCGCGAACGCTGTAAAACCCGGTTTCATCGAGTTGATCCTCCTCCCACCATTGGGCGGTCATGAGTTTATCGGCGAGCAGGGCTTCGCAGGCGGTGACGAATTCGCGATCGGGCGAGGTATCGTAGCGGTCGTAGGGCGGAGTGAACTGGAGGTAGGGATTTTTGGCGTTGAGACGTATGAAATAAATCGGGCCGAAGGTGCTGTCGGGGTAAATCTCGCGTACGGCGCGACCGATGCCTGTGCCGTCGTTGGGCGTGGGTGATTTTCCGTAAAAGGCGAGGGCGAGCAGTCGGCCGTTGGGAGCGATGTAAAAGCCCATGCGTTGATGAGCGATGGTCGACGAGCCGTCGGGCAAGAGGAAGGCCGGGTAGATTGTGCGCGGCGCATCCCAGGTGCGTCCGTCGATCGAGGTGGTGAGGGTCGTGTTGGTGGGCTCTTCGTGTTCGTTGCGCGGGGCGCTG
>CAJAFD010000473.1 GCA_903938935.1 uncultured Opitutia bacterium | reverse complement strand
GCGATTGATATTCACCAACGTCACACGCTCGTTGATATCGCCGAAGATCAGGCGCTTTTCGTGATCGAAAAACTCACGGGCATCCGTGTGAAAGGCGAATCGCTCACGCCCTCGGTCGCGACGGCGGGCGACAAAGCCTGATTTTCGCTTCGCATTTAGGGCTGACCCCTCAGTCGGCTTTGATCAACCCCCCGGTTCTTTAACGGGGGTTTTTTGTGCACCTCCGAGCTTAGCCTGACTTAAAAAAAGACGACGTTTGGGCACTCGGCGTACGTGGTAATTTTACTGTCGGAGGGCTAAACGAGAATACAGTCGGAGATGGCGTCGCTGGGCTGGTCCATGTCGATGGGATTTTGAGCGACGAAGACGCGACCGTCGGGCGCGGCGCAAACGACGCTCGGGTGGATCAATTGCGGCGGCTGCGCGAGGATTTCTACACGCCAATCCGGCGGGGCGCTCGGGACCGCCGTGAGGGCTGTTGCGCGGGGCGCGGCCGTGACCGGTGCCGATGGTCGGCTCAGCGATTCTGCGCTGAACACGGCGGCATGGAAGTAGGCGAGAGAAACGAGTCGGGCAGGGTCAGAAACGGGCGTCGCATGAAATATAAATGCAAATGCCGGCCGCAAGGGCCTAGGAAGCTGATAAAACGTTGCGCGCGACCGGAAGAAAATTTCCGTTACTTAGTCAAAACTGCGCTTTTAGGGCGGTGATATAATTACTGCGGGTGCGATCCCTTGGCCGGCTGGCGAGAGGGTGGTAGTGAGCGGGCCGCCGGGCAGGGCTTGCAGGGCGGCGACTACGACGGCGGCGTTGAGCTCGGCGCCAGCTCGGCTCGTGTGCGTGTTGGCATCGGCAAACAGTTTTTCGACGGCTTCGGCACCTAGTGCCTCGTAGCGGAGGGCAACGAGTTCGTTGAGCGGCAGGAAGGCGGCGCCCGTGGTGCGGGCGACTTCGGCGGCCCAGGCGGCGTAGGGCGCGCGGGCGATGTGGCCGTCGCGCCAAGATTTGCGCGGCACGAGCGAGCACACGATGGGCGTGACACCGCGCGCGCGGGCGTCGGCGATGAAGCGCCGCAAGTACCAACCGTAGCTGTGCACGACCTCGTGTTTCTTGGTCATGACGTTGTCGATCTCGACGCTCTCGTCGCCGGTGCCGCGGATGGTGCCGCGGGCGCGGAGGGGCCCGGGCGGTTCGTTGTTGAGGGCGCCGTCGTCGTTGTGGCCGAACTGCATGAGGACGAAATCGCCGGGCTTCATGAGCGGCAAGACCTGCGCCCAATGATCGAGCGTGAGGTAGGTGCGACTCGAGAGTCCGCCGACGGCGCGGTTAACGACGTTGATTTTGGTCGGATCGAAAAGCGCAACGAGCGGCTCGCCCCAGCCCCATTGGCCGTTGTTGCCGTCGCCTTGGCCGTTGCGGACCGTGGAGTCGCCGATGAGAAACAGCGTGGGCAATTTCGAGTTGGCGGGCACGGGCAACGGGCGACGCGCGCGGGCGGCGTTGAACGTCGCCGCCGCGGGCGCGGGGGCGACGGCTTCACCTTGAGCGGAGAACGTGCGGGCGAAGGGCGCGCCGTTGAGGTTTTTGAGGGCGGCGACGACGAGGCGGGCGTTGAGATCGGCGCCCTCGGGGCTCGTGTGCGTGTGGTCTTTGGGAAAAAACGGTTTTACGGCTGCGGCGCCGCGGCGTTCGTAGTCGTCGGCGATGAGTGACGTAAGGTCGATGAAGGCGACGTTTTCGGTTTTGCCGAGTTCGGCGGTGAAGGCGCTCCACGGGCCGTTGGTGCGCTCGACTTTGCCCTCGCGCCACTCGTTGCGGACGGTGAGCGAAAGGAGGACGGGCGTGGCTTTTTTGGCGCGGACGTCGGCGATCATTTTGCGGACATACCAGCCAAAGGAGTGAACGAGCTCGGGTTTTTTGGTAAGGAGATTATCGATCTGCTCGGTTTCTTCGCTGAGGGAGCGGATGGAGCCGCGGGCGCGGGAAGCGTCGTTGAGGGCGCCGGCGTCGTTGTGGCCGAATTGGATGAGGACGGTGTCGCCGGCTTTGACTTGGGCGAGCAGCTGATCCCACAAGCCCTCGGTGATAAACGTGCGGCTGCTGCGCCCACCGCGGGCGGCGTTGACGATGTTGATTTTTGCAGAGTCGAAATACGCGGCGAATGGCACGCCCCAGCCGGTGGCGGTGGGTGGGCCTTTGGCGGCCGTCGAGTCACCGGCGATGAAGAGCGTGGGCAGGGCGGGGTTGAAGGTTTTGGCTGTGACGGGCTCGGCCGGTGCGAGGGGCGGAGGCAGCGTGGGGTCGCTGGAAGTGGGAGCCGTGGTGGGCGCGGCGAGGAGCGCGAGGGTGAAGAAAGCCGTGAGAGAGAACATTATTGGGATGCGTCAAACGTGGGTCGCCGAGTTCTCGAGGCCAAGCTTCAGGTGGTTGGCTAGCTCCGGACCGTCCGATGAATGAGCCACGCGAGGTTGCAACGAAACAACTCTCCCCGCGTCCTATTCGCAGTCGTCAGTATTTCGCTACGTTTGAATCGTTATCCTCCCCAAAAAACTTATGCCCTCCACTCGTAGTTTATTTCGCATGCTGATCGTTTGCTTACCTCTCATCGCTCGCGCGAGTGACGCGCCCTCCGAGTGGATCGATCCCGACACGGGACATCGCGTGGTACGTCTCTCGCAAGAACCGGGCACAGCGAGTCTTTATTTTCATCAGAACGCTTATTCGCCCGACGGCAAAAAATTGATCGTTACCTCGCCCAGCGGAATTTCTACGATCGATTTGGCGACTCGCGCCATTGAACCCATCGTAAAGGAGCGGGTGAGCGTCATTGTCGCAGGCCGCAAGAGCGGACTCGTCTACTACTCCAAGCGCGTTACCCACGAGACGAACCAGCCCGACGGCACAAAGAAAACCGTCACGGAAAACGTGATTTTCGCGACCCACCTCACGACTAAAATTACGCGTGAAATTACCAGACTTCCGCGCGGTGGGATCGCGTCGATCAACGCCGACGAGACGTTGATGCTTGGCTCCTATGTCGAAGGCGATCCGGGGATTTTCGCGCGCGACGGCGCCGGTCGGCCCGCTTCAGGCAAGATTGGAGCAGCGGAAACATTCCAGGCTGATTACCGCGCGAACGGGCCGGATGGAAGACCGCTGAGCTTTGCCGAGGCCAAGGAAGTTCGCATGAACGAACAGCTCGAGCGCCGACTCAAGCGCACGATGTTCACGGTAAACATTGCTACGGGTGAAATTAAAATCGTCCACGCCTCGACGGACTGGTTGAACCACCTGCAATTTTCTCCGACCGATCCTGGCTTGATCATGTTTTGCCATGAAGGGCCGTGGCACAAAATCGACCGCATCTGGACCATTCGCACCGACGGCAGCGCGCTCACGAAAATCCACACGCGCACGATGAATATGGAAATCGCCGGGCATGAATTCTTCAGCGCCGACGGTAAAATGATTTGGTACGATTTGCAGACGCCGCGCGGCGAAGATTTCTGGGTCGCGGGCTACGAACTCGCGACGGGCCGTCGCACCTGGTGGCATCTCCAGCGCGACGAATGGTCGGTGCATTTTAACGTTTCCCCTGATGGACGTCTTTTTGCCGGCGACGGGGGTGACCACGAAATGGTCGCGCACGCCAAAGACGGGAAATGGATTTATCTGTTCACGCCGCAGCGCATCCCCGATGTGGCGGGCATCAAGAATCCTGAATCGGCGAACCTGATTGATCCGGGGTTTTTCCGCAGCGAACGTTTGGTGAATCTCTCGAAGCACGACTATCGCTTGGAGCCCAACGTGACCTTCACGCCCGACATGAAGTGGATCGTGTTTCGTTCCAACATGACCGGCGTCGTGCACACGTACGCGGTCGAAATTGCGAAGGCGAAGTGAGTCGAGGCGCCGCGCTTATTTTTTCTGAGGCGCGGCGTTTTTTTCGGTTTCGTCCACGATGGTGGCCGTGCCGATCTCGACCTTGCCTTCTTTGGCGAGGGGCGCGTTGACCAACTCGGGGAGCTTCGTCTCGCGGCCGAAATGCGGCCCGCCTGCGCTGATCATCGAGGGCAACACTTCGGCGAGTGAAACGCCGTTGGACGGCGTGCTCAACTTTGCCTGCCAGAGGAGTTTTTTCTTTTTCTCTTTCGCGGCGGCGAAATCATACGCGGAGACGACGACGAAATACCGTTCATCGCGGGCAGCTTGGACGACGTCGTCGCGTTTGAAATCAAAGATCCCGATATTTTTGAGCGTGTTGCCTGCGACCAGAGCGAGCATCTCACGTTGATTCCAGAATTGTTGCTGCGGGTTTTCGGCGTCACCGACGTCGTCGATCTGCGGGTTCATGTAACCCCAGTGGAAGACGAGTAGCAGCGTGGGCGCGGGGGTTTTTTCGCCGACGACGTAGTAATTTTGCGCCGCAAGGGCTTTGGCAAGGAGTTTGGCTACAGGTGCGGGCGGTGGGCTTTTTTCGCCGGCCACGAGTGATCCGGCTTCGCGGTAGCCGGCGAGCACGGGGTAATAAAATGCGGGTTTTTCCTTGGTCGGCCGGGTGACCGCGCGCCCGGCGTCGGTCATGTCGACGACGACGTTGACGTCGGTGTCATTGGGCGCGCCGAAGCCTAAAAACCCAGCGTAGGCGGGGGATACTGGTAAAATCGAAACGGCGAGCGCGACGCCGAGAACGAGGTGACGCGCAAGGGGTGAACGGGCAGGCATGGCGGTTAAGACGCGCCACTGCCGAGGAAGTTTCGAGGGTGAGCGGCGGTGCGCGATCAGAAGTCGAACCGGTCGATGTTGCTCTGATTAAAAATGAAGGGCTGCCCGAGGAGGATGTTATCGCCTTCGATGGCGAATGAGCCGAGGGCGCCGGCTTTTAAAGATTTGGCGCCTTTTTTCAGTTCGTCTTTGGCGAGCGCGACGCCGGCGTAGATCGTGAGGTAGCCGAGGTCGCCGGTGTTCCAGAGGATGACGCTATCGGTCACGCCGGCGTGGACGTAGCGTTTGTTTTCGTTGGGGAGGCCCAGGCCCATGACTTTCACTTTGCCGGTGAGGCCGGCTTGTTTGACGGCTTCGGCGGCGCCGGGGACGCCGGGTGAGCAGATGGCCATGATCAGTTTGAGCTTGGGGTTGGCGCTGAGGAGCGCGGTCGCTTCCGATTGGGCTTTATCCTTGAGGTCGTCGCAGGGGCGAACGGCGACGAGTTTCATCTTCGGAAATTTTTCCTTCAGGCGGGCTTCCACGTATTTTTGCCACTCGCGCTGATTAGCGGCGGTGAGCGAGCCGACGATCATGGCGAACTCGCCTTCTGCGCCGACGAGGCGCGCGGCTTCATCCATCAGGGTTTGGCCGATGCCTTGGGGGGTGGCTTGGTTGACGAAAAACGAACGGGCGTCGGCCATGGCATCCGCGTCGTAAGTGAGGACTTTGATGCCTTGTTTCTGGGCTTTGCGGAGGGCGGTGGAGATACTTTCTTTGTTTTCCGCGGCGACGGCGATTACGTCCACGCCGAGCGTGATCCAGTTCTCGACGATCTCATTTTGTTTGGCGGCGTTGGAATCGGTGGGGCCGTCGAAGAGCAGCTGGATGCCGAGTTCTTTAGCGGCTTTATCGGCGCCAGCTTTGCAGGAAATAAAGTAAGCGTTGCCCTTGGACTTGGGGAGCATCGCGACGATGAGTTTGGAATCGGCGGCCGAGGCGGTCAGAAGCGAGGCGAGCAACACGGCGCCAGCGGCGCAGAAACGCAGGAGGTAATTTTTCATGGGGAAAGGGTAGAGGTGGACTGAGTTGCAGTGTGGCGTCGGGAGCGAAGGTTGGACAAGATTTTTGGCAGGACGCTCGCGGTCAGAGCGGCTAGCAATAGTGCGCCGGTAAACAGGCCGGACATTTCTTCGGCGGCGTTGAGGCGCATGACCACGGGCAAACAGGCGAGGCCGTTTTTAAGGACAGCGATCGCGGCGACACCAAGCAGCGTGCCGGGAATCGTGCCCTTACCGCCGAAAATGCTCGTGCCGCCGAGGACTACGGCGGTGATGGCAAACAGTTCGTAGCCGGAGCCGGCATCGGCCTTAGCCTGACCGAGTCGCGCCGTGTAGATTATGGCGGCGATGGCGGCGATGAGACCCGCGAGCACGTAAACCAGCGCCAGTCTGCGCTCAACGGGTAGACCGGCGTAACGCGCGCCCTCGGGCGCGAGTCCGATCGTGCGGAAGGCCCGGCCATACGTCGTACGATGGACCAGTAGCCCTATCGCCAGAGCAACGCTGAGAAAAACCCACGCCTGCGTCGGCAGTCCCAGCCAACGTTCTTGGCCGATGAAGAGAAAAGCTTCTGGGAAATCTGTGTACGTGATCGACCCCCGCGTGATGGCTTCGGCGAGACCGCGGAACAGGGAGTACGTGCCCAACGTCACGATCAAGGGCGGTAGTCTTAGCGCGGTGATGAGAATCGCGTTAAGCGCGCCGGCGAGGGCGCCGATCCCGAGCGTGAGTCCGATAGCGACGGGAATAGACAGGCCGGCGTCGTGCCAGAGTTTGCCAAAAAGAATCGCGCATAGCCCGAGTAAAGATCCGACCGAAAGATCGATCCCCGCTGTGATAATGACCGGTGTAAGTGCGAGCGCCAGCAGTCCGATTTCGCAGGAATGACGGAGAATATCAAACTGCCGATCCCAAGTGCCGAAGCCAACGATGATACCTCGCCGGTTGGTGCTCGTACCCGCGAAATAAAAAAACAGCCACTCGGCGATCAGAACGTAAAGAAGCAACATCTCATGGCGCGTGAGCAACGCGCGCCAATCGCGTCGATACCGGTTGGAACTAGCGGGCGCGTGGGCGGCGGTGCTCATGGATTAGCGATTATTCTGGCGACTGCGCAGGCCATCGGCGACGACCGCGAGCAGGATGATCGCGCCTTGGACGGCTTTTTCCCAATAGGCTTCGACGTGCAGATGCGTCAGTGCGGGCGAGACACAGGCGAGCAATAACAACCCCGCGAAGGCTCCCCAAAGGTTGCCGCGACCACCGGAAATCGCTACGCCGCCGACGACCACCGCCGCTATCACTTTTAACTCAAGGCCGTTGCCCGTGAGCGGCTGAACTTGGGGGGATTGCGCGAGATTCATCATGGCCCCGAGGCCAGTGAGCGCGCCGATGAAAACAAACACGAGCAGTGTCACCCGCTGCGGCCTGATCCCCGCCAGTCGGGCCGCTTCGGCATCCGAGCCCACCGCGTAGAGATAGCGGCCCGCCGCTACGTGACGCATCGCCCACGCCAGCGCCACGAGCATCCCCAACGCGGCGCCGACGAGCACGAGTTGCCCAGCGGTTTGACTCAGGCCGAACCATTGCACGCGATCAGGTAAATTTACAAATTCGCCTTGGCGGATGAGATTAAGGCCCTGGCGCAACGTCACCATCGTCGCCAGCGTGACCACGATCGAAGGCAAGCGCAGGACGGCGACGAGGAAACCGTTAAACGCGCCGAACAGCGCGCCGAGTCCGACGCTTGCGGGTAAGACTAGCACCAGCGGCCAACCGCGAGCTACGAGCAGGCCTGCGCATACGCTGCATACGGAAAACATCGAGCCCACGGAAATATCGATCTGACGCGTGATGATCACGCAGGCCATGCCGCATGCGACAACGAGCGTCGGCGCTTCGCGGGTAACCAACGACAGGAGCGGCTGCGGCGAGAAAAACGCCGGCGCGAACCACGCGAGCCCGAACAAAACCGCGAGTAACGCACCCACGACGGAGAGTTCTCGAAAATAGCGTTTCATGCAGCGGTGCCGAGGGCGGCGGCCATGACGGTGTGCGGATCAGATCCGCCGGGCAAAATCGCGCGCAGCGTACCGTGGGCCATCACGCCGATGCGGTCGCTCATCCCGATGACTTCGGGCAGATCGCTCGAAATGAGGATCACCGCGAGGCCTTCCTGCGCAAGACGGCGGATGATTTTGTGGATTTCACTCTTGGCGCCGATGTCCACGCCCTGCGTGGGTTCGTCGAGGATAAGGAGTTTGGGACGTGTCGCGAGCCAGCGGGCGAGGGCGATTTTTTGTTGGTTGCCGCCGGAGAGACTGCCCCCGGGCGCGTCGGGTCCGGCGCATTTCACGGCGAGGTCGCGGATGTAATCGAGGGCGAGTGCGCGCTCGGCGCCGAAGCGGAGCCACGTCGTCGGGAACAGCTTCCGGTGGACGGCCATCGTGATGTTCTGCGCAATGGGTAGCTCTAGGACCACGCCGTGGCGCCGGCGGTCTTCGGGGACGTAAGCGATACCGTGCGCGACGGCGTCCTGCGGTGAGCGCAAGTGCAAGGTCTCGCCCGCGAGCGTGATTTGGCCGGAATCAGCGGGTGTAAGGCCAAAAAGGATACGGGCAAGTTCGGTGCGACCGGCACCGACGAGGCCGCCGAGACCGAAGATTTCACCCGCGCGGACATCGAAGGAAACGTCGTGTACGCCGCTTGCGGTGCAGCCGACGCCACGGAGCGAGAGCACCGGTGCGCCCGGTGCTGATTCGGCGGTGGGATAAATTTGCGCCACTTCGCGGCCGACCATGAGTCGGATGAGACCGGCTTCGTTGATGTCGCCCACGGCGTGGGTGCCGACGCTCTGGCCGTCGCGGAGTACCGTGACGCGGTCGGCTAGAGCAAAAATTTCTTCGAGGCGGTGCGAAATATAAATGACGCCGACACCGTTTTTGCGGAGGTCGCGGACGACGGCGTAAAGGAGGTGTTGTTCCTTTTGGGTGAGCGAAGCCGTGGGTTCGTCCATGATGACGATGCGAGCGCCGGAGCCGAGCGCGCAGGCAATTTCGACGAGTTGTTGCTCGGGCATCGAGAGGGCGCGGACCTCGGTGTCGGGTGCAATGGCGGCGCCGATGCGGTCGAGGAGAGCGGTGGTGCGCGCGCGGCGGGCGGTCCAATCGACGCGGGCGTGCGCGCTGGTGGCGTCGAGGCGGAGGGCCAAGTTTTCGGCGACGGTGAGATCCGGGAACAGCGCGGGTTGTTGGTAAATGCAGGCGATGCCGAGCGCGCGCGCGCTGGCGGGTGTGAGGTTGGCCACGGGTTGGCCGGCGAGCGAGATCGTGCCGCCGTCGGGGGCGTGGGCGCCCGTGACGATTTTGATCAACGTGCTTTTGCCGGCGCCATTTTCGCCGAGCAGCGCGTGGACCTCGCCGGCGTGGAGATCAAAATCGACTCCGCGCAAGGCTCGCACGCCGCCGTAATTTTTTACGAGTTGGCGAAGGGCGAGGAGCGGGGATGACATGCGAGACGGGGTTTAGCAGGCGAGGTTGCTAAGTTCGCCGCAATTTAGCCAGCCGAAGGACAGTCCGAACGGGAGTTTCCGGCGTCGCGCAGCGCAGCGAGATCGGGGTCGGTTTCGGCGGCGATTTTGAAGTGCGGCTCGAGGGCGATGGCTGCGTCGACGCGGTAGCGAGCTTCGGCGAGGTCACCGCGTTGGCAGGCGTAGCAGCCGAGATTACACTGGATCGTGGGCTCGCGCGGGTGGCGGAGTTCGGCGGCGCGGAGGATCGCTTCGGCTGCGTGCAGGGATTCGGCGCGGCGCGTCGCGTAGGCGAAGGTGATCCACGCGTCGGCGTTGGCCGGTTGGCGACGGGTGAGTTCGCCGGCGGTGACGCGGAGCTCAAGCCAGCGAGATTGCGCGCGGAAAATTTCCATGCGCAAAGCGAGGGCTTCGTCGCCGTCGATCGAGTCGGGCGGAAGTTGGGCGAGTTCGGCGGCGGCTTCGTTGAGGAGGCCGAGCTCGATGTAACCGCGGGCGTGGGAAAGCAGCCAACGCGGTTGCATGGGACCAAAAAAGGCAGCGCAGTTTAGGCGGCCTTGGAGATGCAGCAGTGTTTATATTTGCGGCCGCTGCCGCAGGAGCACGGATCGTTGCGGCCGGGTTTGACGGCGGCTTTGGCGGGCGCGGGGCCGGTGCGTACGGGGCGCGTGTAGATCCAGCCGGTCGCGGGGTGCCGGCGGAATTCGGCTTTTTCTTGGAGGACGTACTCGTTGTTGGCGTCGACGTAATAAGCGGAGAACTCGACGTAGGAGAGATCGGGTTGGGCGTTGGGCTCGTGGGCGTGGATTTCGAGGCGCGTCCAGCCGATGGCGGGTTCATCGGGTAACTCAACGTAGGCCTCGCTGGCGGTGCCGGCGTAGGAGCGGTGGAGATGCGCGTAGTCTCGCGCGACGTGTGCGGTGAAACGAGAGCGCATGAGCTCTTCGGCGGTGGCGGCGGGGCGCACGGCTTTGAGGATCGGTTCGCAGCAAAGATCGTAGGATTTGCCGCTGCCACAGGAGCAGGGTTGTCCACGTTGCGGGGCCGGCAGGGCGGCGGGAAGTTTCGACATGGAGTCAGTCGTAGTCGCGTGGCTATGGCCGATGCGAGCCTGAAGCGCCGAGGCGCTTAGGCGGCGCGGTTGCGGTGCGGTTGGGTGTGGGCGGCGAGCGGGGTGAGTTCTGGCGTGAGCTGGGGGCACAGACTCATGAGCAGGAAATCATGGAGCGGAGCGGTGAGGGTGGGCGCAGGCGCGGTTTTGGGCGTGGCGGTGAAGCCGAGGATAGGGCTGCGCAAGGTGCGCGGCGGGGTGGTCGGTTGAGTTTGCATCGGGATGGCGTGTTTTTGGTTTTTTGAAAAACCCGCCCGAGGCCGCACCGTGGGGGCCAATAAAAAGCCCCTCCGGTTTGGCACCGGAGGGGCGAAAGTCGTTAGACGAATCAGGACCCCCGCGGCGCGCGGCGAATGGATACGGATACGACGGAGGCTACGACCACGGAAACGTGGGCGAGCAGGGAGGCGTTAATCGTCGTGCCGGAGAGGCTCATGAAAGAGCGCTGACCAAGGTCAAAGCGCGGGGCCGTGTCAAGCCCGGGGCGGGTGGGGGCGTTTTGCGAGCGTGCGTGGCCGAGGCGGTGGCGCATGAATTTGTCACGGGTGCGCCGCTTGACAGCGGGGGAAGCGGACGACTATTCCACTCATCCCGTATGGACGTTGCTCTCGACCAACCGGTGCTGGTGTTGAATCGCCTCTGGCAGGCGGTCAACGTCATCGGCGCTCGTCGAGCTTTTGCGCTGTTGGCCCGTGGGCACGCGCATGTGGTGCATCATCACGATGATGATTTCCGGATGTTTTCGATGATGGATTGGATCGATTTCTCCGCGAGTAATCCGCCGGTCGAGGCTGTGGAAACTGTTCATACGCCGACCCGCACGATCCGTTTGCCGCGAGTGATCTTGCTCACGTTTTTCGACAAGTTGCCGTGCAAGGAACTGAAGCTCACGCGCGGCAATGTCTTCGATCGCGACAAGAATACGTGTCAGTATTGTTCGCGGGTCTTGCCGCGTGAGCAGCTCAATCTTGATCACGTGATCCCGCGTGATGCGGGCGGCAAGACGACGTGGGAAAATATCGTGTGCTCGTGCATCAAGTGCAATTCGCGGAAGGCCAATCGCCTGCCGCACGACGCGCATATGCGCCTCATCCGTAAACCGGTGCGGCCGAAGTGGCGTCCTGTGATTTCACTCGTGCTGGGCAACCAAAACCAGCACGCCGCGTGGAAGGACTTCCTCGACGTCGCATATTGGAACGTCGAATTGGAAGACTGAGTTGGACGTGGTGCGGCGCGGTGCGGTACGTTACGGCTCAGCGAGCTGCGGCGCGCGTCTTGGTTTGCGCGCGCGTCTTGGTTCAGGCGGGCGGTTTCGATTTTTGGCGCACGAGCAGTAGCAACGTGGCGGCGGCGATGATATTGATCGCGGCTAAAATCAGGCGGGCGGGCAGGGGGATTTTGGGGTTGGCGACGAAGATCAAGACCAGCGCGCACACGATGAGCACGGTGCACGCGAGGTAGATGAGTTTGCGTTGGCGCGGAGTGGGCGCGTACGCGTCGGTCGGGGCGGGTGGGGGCGTAGGGGCGGTGGGCGGGACGGTCATGGCGAAAGAAAAATTATGAGCGAGTGCGGTTTAAGCGAGGGGCAAGGTGAGTCGCATCGTGGTGCCTTCGGGGCTGCTTGCGAGGAGGGTGAGATCGCCGTGGTGGGAAATGAGGACGCGTTTAGCGATGGCCAGACCGAGGCCGGTGCCGCCGGGGCGGCCGGAGAGGAAGGAATCAAAAATACGGTCGCGAATGTTTTCGGGAATACCGGTGCCGGTGTCGGCGAGATCGAGTTGGGCGACGGCGCCGGAATCGCGGAGGGCGATATCGAGCGTGACGTTAATCGTGCCTCCGTCAGGCATGGCCTGCATGGCGTTGATGATGAGGTTGAGGAGGACTTGTTGTAATTGACCGTGGTGGCCTTCGACGACGACTGGGCGCGCGGGCGGCTCGAAACGGAAAGCGATTTTACTCTGCGCGAGTTTGAGGCGGAGCAGAACGAGCGTGTCTTCGATGATTTCGCCGAGCGAACAACGGGTGTGGAGGCTCGTGGGGGCTTTGGCGAAATTAAGCACGCGCGTGACGATGCCTTCAAGTTGGTCGAGCTTTTCACCGATGACGCGCATGTCGGTCTGGCGCGGATCGTCGGGCGTGAAATCGACCCCAAGACCACCGTGGAGAAGTTTGAGGACCGTGAGCGGGTTGCGGATTTCGTGGGCGATCTCGGCGGCGAGGAGGCCGAGGGTCGTGAGGCGTTCGTTTTTGCGGAGGGAATCTTCGCTCTGGAAAACGCGGGTGTAGAGGCGGGAATTTTGCAGGGCGACAGCGCCGAGCGAGGCGAGGGCAGCGAGGAGACGTTTCTCGTCGTTATCAAAGCGGTGGACGCGATCGGTGAAGACGGCGAGCACGCCGAGTACTTCGCCTTCGTAACTGAGAGGCGTGGCGAGGGCGGAAACGAGCGCGGGGTCGAGGGGCAGGTCGTTGAGGTCGCGAAAGTCGGGCGTCTGGATGTTGGTGAAGGTGATGGCGCGGCGGGTGTGGACGGCCGCAGCGAAGGCGCAAGAATCGAGCGGGAGCTCGCCCGCGGGTGGCGCGGTAAGGGCGGCGCTGGTGGTCAGGGCCGCGAAGCTCAGCGTGGCGGTGTCGGCGTCGTGGAGGTAGAGCGCGCAGGCACGAGCCGAGAGGACTTGGCGAGCGTCGCGGGTGAGTGAGTCGAAGAGTTCTTGGGGCTCGAGTTTGGCGACGAGCGATTGGCCGGTGGTGATGAGCGTCTCGAGTTGGCGGGCCTTGGCTTTGAGGTGGCGGAGTTGCCAGAGGCGTTGGACGACCGCGGTAGCTTCAGCGCTGAAGCGGACGAGCAAAGCGAGATCCCCGGTCGTGAAATGTCCGATGGTGTCGTGATCGAGGCAGATCACGCCGATGACTTGGCCGTTGTCCTCCATGGGCGCGGCGATTTCGCAGGCGGTGGTCGGGCAAACGCGGACATAGCGGGCGTCGCGGGTGACGTCGGGGACGAGTTGCGCGCGGGAATGAAAAGCGACCCAGCCGGTGATGCCTTGGCCGAGCCGGAGAACGACTTCTCGGTAATCGGCGGGGAGGCCGATTTGGGTCTCGATTTCGAGGCGACCGTGGTCGGGGTTGAGGAGCGAGATAGAGCCGGCGGAGCCTTTAAAGTGAGTGAGTAGTTCGCCGAGGATGCGAGGCAGGACGAAGGCGGGATCCTCGCTCTGGAAGCCGAGCGAGGCGATGCGGCCGAGCGTGGCTTGATCGGCGAGGGAAAGGGCAGCGGCGGATTCCACGCGGTCGAAGATTGAGGAATCGGGGCGGAAGGCCAGAAATTCTGTGCTCGCCGCGCGCGTCAGCCGCAGCTGGAGCGTAAAATTTTTTTAAACCGGCGAGCCGTCGCGGCGGAGCGGGCCGTTTATTTGCCGGCAGCGGTCGCTGCAGCGGGTGCGGCGATGACTTCGGCGAGCGCGTCCCGCAGGGCGTGCAGGCGTTCGGGATTTTCGACGGCGGCATGGTCGCCGCTTTCGATATAAAACGTGTCGATCGCGACCCCACGCTCGGTGCCGATGCGCGCGAAGGTCGTGTCGAAGCCGTGGTCGGATACGGTCTTGGCGAGGCGATAGAGGAGACCGATTTGATCGCGGGCTTGGATTTCCACAATGGTACGCTCCATGGAAAGTTCGTGGTAAACCTCGACGGTAGGAGGAAAAGAGCTGTGGAGCGCCTCGCCGTTGGTGGTGGAGAGGTAGCGGGTCGCGGCGATTTTTTTAGCTTGGGCGACGATGTCGGGATAGAGGTCTTTGTTGGAGACGAGGGCCGACTCGATAGTTTTGGCGAAGATTTCCTGCGCGGCGGCGCTTTGGACGACCCCGCGGCCGGGTTCTACGACGTAAAAAGTGTCGATGGCGATGTGGTCGGTCCGGGAGATGACTTTGGCCCCGAGAATGCTCAGGCCAGCGACGCTCAGGGCGCCGGCGAGTTTATAAAAGAGGCCGGCGCGATCCCAAGTGACGACGTTGACCACGGTGAGCGAGCGGTTGAGATCATCTTTCCACTCGATGATGGGGCGGAGCGTGCCGACGGAATCGGCGGCGGCGATGGAGGTGAATAATTTGTTCACCATCTGGATGTGGAGCGCGATTTCGCTGCCCTCGGTGTGAATGAAATAGCGATCGGGCAGTAGGCTAAAGTGCGCGGCAATCTCGTCGTCACTGATGCCGGGGATGCGTTGGGCGATGAGGTCCTGTTGGGTCATGAGCTTTTTAGCTTCGTAACTGGCGGCGAGGGTGGGGCCGTGTTTCAGGCGTTCAAGGGTAGCACGAAAAAGCGTGGTGTGGAGCGTATCTTTGTAGCTGTTCCAAAGATCAACCGTGGTGCCGCGCGCGTCGCAAAAGGTGTGGACGTAGAGCATCCGCAAGCGCTCGGGATCGAGCACAAGATCGGCGAAGGCGGCGGCGGTATTAGGATCATCGACATCCCGCTTCTGCCAGAATCGTGCCATCGCCAAATGATTTTGGATAACAAAGGAGACCACCGCGCAGCCCTCGGGCGAAACATCGAAACGTTTCAGTAGCGGCTCGGCGATGCGCACGCCGCTCTCGGCGTGGCCTTGGATGCCCTCGGCTTTGCCGATATCATGTAGGAGCAGCGTGAGATAAAGTAGGGCTGAATCGGAGACCTCGTGGAGCACCTCACGGTATTTGAGCGTGATGGGTTCCGCCGCGGTAAAAATGCGGTCGAGCTCGCGGATCGCGTTGAGCGTGTGCACATCGGCCGTGTAGCGGTGGTAATATTCGTGCTGCACGAGGCACGTGAGCGCGTCGAAGGCGGGGATGAAACGACCCAGCACGCCTAATTCATGCATCAGGGCCAGCGCCGGATAAACCGCGCCGACTTCGGAGAGAATCGCGCGAAAGCTGGCGGTGGCGTCGGCGGATGCCGCGACCTCCGGCGTGAGTAGTGGCAAGGATTCGCGGATGAGTTCGCGCAGGTGCAGGTCGATCGCGCAGTCGAGTTGCTGGCTATGGCGGAAAACGCGAATCAGGCGGACAGGATCGGTCGTAAAAACTGCGGGAGATTCGGCGGCGAGTTCGCGCCCGCGCACAATGAAGCCATCGAGACGTTTGCTGCGGGTGAAACGCGAGATGAGTAATGATTCGCGAATGGAGCTGCCCGTACCCTTCGCGCCGCGGCCGATACTGAGCGCGAGCCGGCTCTCGACGAGTTTCGACATGCGAAAAATCGTCTGTGCCGCGCGGTAATAATCCTGCATGAAATGCTCCACGCGCTGAAGCATGTCGGTCTCGGTGTAGCCGAGATTTTCTGCGACGCGCGGTTGGGTGTCGAGGTTGAGGGTATCGGTCGGGCGCGGGCTGATAAAATGCAGCTCGTTGCGCACGCGCAGGATGAATTCGTACGCGCGTTGCGCGGCCTCGACGTCGGCGGGCTTCAGATAATTTTGCGCGGCGAGATCGGCGAGGGTGTCGATGCCGAGTTTCACGCGGGCCATCCAGACGGTGCTTTGGTAATCGCGGAGGCCGCCCACGCCGTTTTTGAGGTCGGGTTCTTGGTTGAAAACGGTGTCGGCAAACTTGGCGCGGCGGCTGTTTTGGTCGTCGAGGCGGGCGGCAATGTAGGCCTTGGGATCTTCGCTCGTGTAAAAATTCCGGTAAGTTTGGGCGAACGTCTCAGCGAGCGCGGGGGAGCCGGCGACGAGGCGCGCTTCGAGCAAGGCGGTCTTCGTCTGGATGTCTTTGCGCGCCTCGATAAACACTTCGTCGAGGGTGCGCGTGGAATGCCCGACCTTCAGACCGCAGTCCCACAACAGGTACAAAATTTCCTGCGTGAGGTGTTCTTGGAGCGGTTGGGCGAGGGCAGCTTTCGTCTTGGCCGGGAAAAGAAACATCACGTCGATATCGCTCCACGGGGCGAGTTCTTCGCGGCCGTAACCGCCGAGGGCGAGCAGGGAAACGGGCATGGGCTGCGGCCCGTGTTGGCGCGTGAAGGACGCGATCGCGTAATCGAAAAGGGCGACCAGCAACGTATCGATCGAGGCCGAGCGCGCACGCACGATGGCGAGGCCGGTGCGGCCAGCTTGGTGCGAGGCCAGCAAGGCGGCTTGTTCGGCTTTGAGGTAGGACTTGGCGGCAGCCAACCGCGCGGGCGCGGGCACATCGCCGGCAAAGGCGAGGAATTCACGGGCGGACGCGGAGGGGCTTAAAGACATGGACGTAAACCACAGTGAAGTTGAAACCGGCCGCGCGCAAAGCGTGAAAAACGGCATTGCGGGTGGAGCCTTGGCGGAGTTTTCTAACCGGTTTTAATCCCGTAATCCACTATGGCCGAGATCACCAAGAGCTACGAATCCCGCGATGTTGAGCAGAAATGGTACGCCGCCTGGCAACAGGCCGGTTGCTTTGCGGGCAAGGTCGTACCCGGCCAACCCGCTTATAGCATCGCCATCCCGCCGCCCAACGTCACTGGCGTGCTCACGATGGGCCACGTGCTCAATAACACCATTCAAGACATCCTCATCCGCCGCGCGCGTCTCGAGGGTAAATCCGCGATGTGGCTCCCTGGCACCGATCACGCCGGCATCGCCACGCAGACCGTCGTCGAGCGTCAGCTCCGCAAGGAAAAGAAAACGCGCCACGATTTCGGCCGCGATAAATTCGTCGAGAAGGTCTGGGAATGGCGCGAGGAAAAAGGCGGCATCATCCTCGAACAGCTTCGCCGGCTCGGCGCCTCCTGCGATTGGGATCGCACGCAGTTCACCATGGATCCGCATTATTCGCAGGCCGTGTTGGGCGTGTTCGTGAAACTCTTCGAGCGCGGCAACATCTACCGCGGCAAACGCATGGTGAACTGGTGCCCGGCGTCGCAGACCGCTCTCTCCGACGAAGAAGTGATCATGAAGCCGGTCAACGGCACGATCTACCGCATCCGCTACGAGCTCACGCAAGCCCCCGGCCAATTCATCGAGGTCAAAACCACGCGCCCCGAGACGATCCCCGGCGATGTCGCCATCGCCGTGCACCCCGAAGATCCGCGATACGCCGCGCTCATCGGCCAGACGGTCTGGCGTCCGCTCAACCGCACCGCGATTCCGATCATCGCCGACGCGGCCGTGGACAAAGAATTCGGTAGCGGCGCGCTCAAAATCACGCCCGCCCACGACAAAGTCGATTTCGAGGTCGGCACCCGCCACAAGCTTCAGATCATCGATGTGCTCAACGCCGACGGCACGCTCAACGCCCTCGCCGGCCCCGAACTCGCCGGCCTAGATCGTTTCGCGGGCCGCAAGAAAGCCGCCGAGCTTTTAAAAGAATCCGGCGCCCTCGTCGCCGAAGAAGCTTACGCCAACAACGTCGGTTATTCCGAGCGCGCCGATGTGCCGATCGAGCCGCGCCTCACGTGGCAATGGTGGCTGCGCTATCCGCGGATCGAGGAAGCCAAGACTGCCGTGCGCGATGGCCACATCAAGTTTCATCCCGAGCGTTGGAGCAAAGTTTACCTCCACTGGCTCGAGAACATCCAAGATTGGTGCATCAGCCGTCAGCTCTGGTGGGGCCATCGCATTCCGGTTTGGTACCGCAAAGGCGTCGATAAGGAGACGCTCACCGAGGCTGATCTCCGCGACGGCAATAAAGTTCACATCTCGCTCACCGGTCCCGCCGACCCAGCGAATTGGGTGCAAGAAGAAGACGTGCTCGATACCTGGGCCTCGTCCTGGCTCTGGCCTTTTGCCACGTTGGGTTGGCCCGACGCGCAGAAAATGCAGGCCTCGGGCTACAATTATTTTTATCCGACGAGCACGCTCGTGACCGGCCCTGACATCATTTTCTTCTGGGTCGCGCGCATGATCATGGCCGGCCTCGAGTTCACACATGAAGGCGAGTCGCTGGAAAAACGCATTCCGTTTAAGGATGTGTATTTCACAGGCATCATCCGCGACCAACAGGGTCGCAAGATGTCGAAATCACTGGGCAACTCGCCCGATCCGCTCGATCTGATCAACAGCTACGGCGCCGACGGTCTGCGTTTCGGCATCATCTCCATCGCTCCGCAAGGGCAGGACATTCGCTTCCAAGAAGACCGCATCGAGGGCGGAAAAAATTTCTGCAACAAGCTCTGGAACGCCTCCCGTTTCCGCCAGATGAGCGGCGAGATGAGCGACAACTCCTCGCTCGCCGCCATCGCCGCGCGGCTCGATGGCGCGAAGTTCGACGCCGACGATCACGCCATCCTCGAGCGCTTGCTCGCCACCACCCGCGAAGTGGATCGTTGCTTCGCGCACTTCGAATTCAGCGGCGCCGTCCAAGCGCTGTATGGGTTTTTCTGGAATGATTTCTGCGATTGGTACGTCGAAGTCTCGAAATCCAAACTGCAGGCCCCGGATACGAAGGGCAATTGTCTCGCGCTTCAGGATCTCGTGTTGCGGCAGACGCTGCTGTTGTTGCACCCCGTGATTCCGTTTATCACGGAAGAACTCTGGACGTTGCTCGGGTACGGAGCGGCGGGCACGTTTCTCATGCGCGATGCGCGCGTCGAAGATGAAGCGACGTGCACGCGCATCCTCGCGGCGGCGGGCGTGCGGCTCGATCTCGCGCAAGCCTCCACGGTCGAAAGCGTGAAGGCGTTTGTCTCGCAAGCGCGCGCGCTCAAAGCCGAGCACAACCTCGCCAGCCGACGTGACGTGCGATTTTTGGTGAAGACGAACGACGCCGCGTGGACGGTCTTGGCCGCGAGTCTGAGCAAACTCACGCGCATGGCGGGAGCGACCGAGTTTGTGCGCCAGGAGATCGTCGAAGGTGCACCGGCCGTCGTGACGACGCTCGGCACGCTTTATCTCGATCTCGCGAGCACGGTCGATCCCGCGGCCGAAAAAGTGCGCCTCACCAAAGAACTCGACGCGATCGCCAAACACATCGCCGGCACGGAAGCGCGCCTGAGCAACGAAGCGTTTGTGAGCAAGGCGCCACCGGCGGTGCTTGAGGGCGCGCGCAAACAACTCGCCGATCAAAAAGCGAAACAAACCGAGCTGACGCGCTTGCGGGCGGCGTTGGGCTAATTTTTTGCTTTCTCGAAACTCTCCGTTTCCGCCCTTGACCTAGGGCGGAGGCGGCGCACCGTTTTCCGTTCTACTGATGCCTGATGGTGTAATGGCAGCACAGGTGACTTTGACTCACCTAGTCATGGTTCGAATCCATGTCGGGCAGCCAGTGGACGATCGGGAAAATGACCTCGCTCAGGCTCCTGCGATGCAGGGTTTAATGCGACCGGCGCTCACTTCATGATCGAGTAAAGGTCTGCTTTATCGTCGGTCCACAGAAAGCCTTTGGGGTGATTCGATTTCGACGTTTCCGTGGCGGCTGCGATTTTCGGGGCGCTCAAGAGCGAGCGGTTGCGGGAAACCAACATCCACGTCGTGGAGTAAAGCCAGGCTTCGTCGACGGGTTCATCCGAGATGCACGCTACGCCTAAGCCGAATTCTTGCGCGAGGCGTTCGACGACGGGTTGCAGGTCGAGATAGCGGTTGGAAATGTGGATAGCGATAACGCCATCGGGTTTGAGGTGTTTTAAATAGATGCCGAAAGCTTCACGGGTGAGCAGATGCACCGGAATCGCGTCGCTGCTGAAAGCGTCGAGCGCAAGCAGGTCCAGCGACTGCGGTTTCCCGAGCGCCAGTTCGCGTTCCATCATGAGTCGGGCGTCGCCCATGATCACATCGAGCTTCGCCGGGCAACGGGCCAGATAGGTAAACGATTCGCGGGCTAAGCGCTCGACGGCGGGGTTGATCTCGTAGATGCGGACATAATCGCCCGCAGCGCCATACGCAGCGAGTGAACCGGTGCCGAGTCCGACGACGCCTAGGCGTTTGGGGCCTTTTTCCGTGAGGTGCTGGATGGCGAGGCCCACGCCGCTAGTTGGGCCGTAGTAGGAAGTGATCGAACTGGCGCGGTCGGGCGCCGTGAATTGCAGGCCGTGAGTCGTCGCCCCGTGCATGAGCAGGTGGTAGTTTTCGGCGGGATTTTCGCGGGAGTAATCGAGGACTTTTAACGTACCGTAGAAATTACGCGAGGAGCGCAGCACCGGCACCGGATCGGCGGCGCGGAGCTGCTTCGTGATCGTGTAACCGAGTTGGACGGCGAGTAACACGACCGGAAGTGCGAGAATCGGGCGCCATATGGAGGCGAGTGCGCGTTGCCTAAAATCGATCACGCTTACGACGGCCACGGCGAGACCTGAGGTCAGTAGGGCCAGGTGGACGTCGAAAAATTTACGAAACTCAAAAGCGAGTCCGTCGCTGCCATCGAAGGTCGAAAATAGCGCGGGTAAAATCAGCGTCGTAAGTCCGGCGCCTGCGATCGCGCCGAGGGCGATTGAGCGACTGCGTTGTCGTACGCAAATCAGAGCGACGATGGTCCCGAGAACGATGAGGCTGAGAGGGAACTCGATGTAATCATTAAAAACCGCCGGAGCTACGACGGCGATGAGCAGGCCGCCTAGGGCGCCGCCGGCGGAGATGAAAAGAAAATATGACGTTAATTGCTGGGGCGGTGGCTTGATCTGATACAGTTCGCCGTGGCAAGTCATGCAGGCTACGAAGAGTGTAGCGTTGTAGATTGCGATCTGCAGCTTCATCGGAGCGTCACTGCCGGCTTCGATTAAAACCACCACGCTCGCCAGCCCTATGACCAGCAATGCGGCAAAGACACCGCGATGGTACCAACGCGCGTGGTCGAAGCAGATGACGAAACTCAGTAGATAAAGCGCGAGTGGCAGTACCCATAAAAATGGAATAACTGCGACCTCTTGGCTGAGCTTGTTCGTGATCGTCAGCAGCAACGCCGACGCAATCGCCGGCAAGGCAATCCAAAGGGTTTTCGCGCTCCACGGCTTGGGTGCGCCCGTCGTTGCCGTGGGGTCTAAGGTTGCCCCGCTCGACGCGTCGTGCGGGTTTTGGCGCCACAATCGAACCGCGCTCCAGCCACAAAGCACCGCAAATAAGATGAGGCCAATCGACCACAGCACCGCTTGCTCGCTCCGGGTAAACTTAACCTCGAAAAACACCGGATAACTCAGCAGCGCCAGCAACGAACCTACATTAGAAAGTGCGTACAGCCGATACGGCGAGACTCCGGGATGAGTGACGCTAAACCAGCGCTGCATGAGCGGCCCGGTGGATGAGAGCACGAAGTAGGGCAGCCCGATCGTCACGCTTAGTAGGAGCAGGATGCGCAGCGAAGGATCGCCGGCGAGTACAGGCTTCCACGTTTCCGAGGGTGTAATCGGCAGCAGGGCGAGCGAGCCAAGCAGTAGAACAACGTGGAGCCCGATCTGGCCACGTGGTTTTAGATATTTTGCGGAAAAATGCGCATACGTATAACCCCCCAGAAGCAGCATTTGGAAAAACAATAGACACGTCGTCCATACGCCTGGACTGCCTCCAAACCACGGCAGGATGTATTTGCCGATAAGGGGTTGAACTTGGAATAGCAGAAAAGCGCCGGTGAAAATGGTTAGGGC
>CAJAFD010000472.1 GCA_903938935.1 uncultured Opitutia bacterium | reverse complement strand
GGCGAGTTTTTACCCGCCACGCTCTCGCGCTTCGCGCAAACGTATCCGCACGTAGAGGTTTCCCTCAAGGAGATCGGTCCCGACGAGCAGATCGCTCAACTCGAAAACAATCAGATCCAGATTGCGTTTACCCTAAATCCGGCAATAGACAGCTGGCCGACGGAGTGAAACCGTCGGGAGAAGGGGGCTGGGAGGCTAAGCTGAGTCGCTGAGCGGAGGGAATCAGCTCGGAGCGAGGGCGAGTGGTGGCTCTGGGCCGATGGCGGGGAAGTTTTCGCGCAAAATTCGGGCAACGATCTGTGCCCAGCGCTGGGGACGAGTCCACTGCTGAGCATTGCGTAAGAGATCCTGTAACCAAATGGACACGCGCTCGATGAGTATCTGTAATTGTGGGGCTTCGGCGTGGCTCAAGCGGACGTCGAGACGGCGTTGCCCGGCGTGTTCAGTCTGGCGGACCGCCCCGATCAACAAGCGTGGGCGCGTGCTGATCGCCTCGTGGTGTTGGCCGGGCTGGAGGAGGCGATGGTAGAGCGTCCACCAGTTGTAGGCCAGCGCCGCCAGGCGCGCGGCGTGTTGGCAGGATGGCAGGTGATGGGTGGTGAAGCCGGACCAACTCCACTGGTTCTTCAGTTCGTCGAAAGGGTTTTCCGCGTCACCCCGTTCTCGATACAAGGTGGCGAGGGTGAGCCGCTCATACGGCAGGCTGGTCACCAGGATTTGGTGTTCGTAAATGATGGGCTCGCAGAGGGTCGCGTCGGGGCCGCTGAAGAGCAGGCCTTGCGTGGCTTGCTCCCGGGCGAAGCGGCGGCGGGCGCGGGAGCCTTGGTCGTTGAGGGGCCGACGCAGGACCACCACGCGGCGCTGCAGACTCCAGCCCGTGAGGAGTAATTGGCCCTCGGCACTTGCCCAGCCTTGGCCGGCGTCGGTCCAGACAGTGGTGGTGTCGCGTTCAAGCCATGCCACCAAGTCTCGGGCCTTGGCCGTGCGGCGGAGTTTGAAGAGGTAGTCCTGTTTGCGCACCTCGGCTTCGCACATGAGTTTCTCCTGACCGTAGGCGCAGTCGCCGCGCAAAAAGTGGGGACGACGCTGGGCGGGCAAACGGTCGATCAAGGACCACAGGCCGGTAAAGCCATGGCCTGCGGCGGACTGATTGCCGGCGTGGACCTCGACGTCCAGGCACAGGCGCAGGGTGGCGATCCAGTAGGTGTGGTAGGCATGGCTTGGGCGGCCCGGCTTTTGGGGGTTATAGCCGAGCGTCGCGCCCTCTTGGTGGCCGTAGATGGGCTTGATGGTGACATCGATGTCGAGGATCCACTTTGAATCCAAAAACTCATGACAACTTTGGTCGAGGTGACGCCGCAACCAGTCTTGGCCTGCCTCCGCTGAGATGCGCCGGAGGGCGCGGCGCACGCAATCTTCGCTGACGATGGCCGCCAAGCCGAGCAGGCTCGGCGCGAGCGCGTCGCAGCGCAGAGCCGCGAGGTGGGCGTAGCGATAGTGGCCCGCGAGGATGCCCAAAAGCAGCGTCCCCAGCACGTCGCGGGGCGCGTGGGCCCGATTGCTTTCGTAGCTCAGGGGCGTGTCCGCAACGAGCGCTTCGAAGCCGCCGCTGGTGGCCAAAAACTGGGCAAAAAACACGAGCGCACCCAACGAGCTGACCGGCAGGTCCGGCACGAACTGCGCCTGAAAACGCCCGCCGGGCGTGTCCACGATCAACGGCTCGACGTCATCGTTCGCCACGCACACCGGAACAATGCGGGCGGCCTCACCCGGCGGGTGAGGCTGATTTGATGCTGAAATTTGCGGCATAGCCCGCCGATGCAATCACCTGTGAGATTTTTCGCACGTTTCTACTGCCGTTTTTAGGTTGAAAGCTTGGATGCCGCACCAACCCCACTCGATTCACTTGAGTGAGTATTCCGGCCACGGGGTGACTTCAGCCCGCTAATATTTTCCGGCTACCGGGCCGACTTACGGAGGAGTCTCCGCCATCGGCAAAAGGCCTTAACTAACTGCGCTTTTCTAGCCCGACCTTCGCATTTCGGGAGGCTTTGAGGGCGTGTTTTTCGGTTTTTCCAGAGGGAATCGGCTTGTTTTGGCGCTCGGCTATTGCTAGTTGAAGGAATGCACTTTTTTGAACGGATG
>CAJAFD010000471.1 GCA_903938935.1 uncultured Opitutia bacterium | reverse complement strand
GCCGCGACGACTACGCGCTACTCGAACGTTTCCTCAATTCCGCGCCGGCGGATTTCGAGTGGGATTGGACCTACCGCAAAGGCCCGTTGAAATTGAACCTCGGCGACTGCAACAACGCCGGCCCCGTCTCCACCGATTTCATTGGCGGCAGCAACCGCTGGCCCGAGGGCGACTACGCCGAGCGCGAAAAGATTTTCCAAGCCCACGTCACCTACCAACAGGGCTACATGTGGTTCCTCGCGCACGACGCAGCCGTGCCCGCCAAACTCCGCGACCACGTCAAAACCTTCGGCCTGCCGCGCGATCAATTTGAAGAAACCGACGGCTGGCCCCACGAGCTCTACGTGCGCGAAGGCCGCCGAATGGTCTCCGCCTACGTCATGACCGAGCATAATTGTAAGGGCAAAATCGTCGCCGCGGACAGCGTCGGCCTCGCCAGCTACACGATGGACTCGCACCACACCTCGCGCGTCGTCGTCAACGGCGTCGTCATGGCCGAGGGCAATGTCGAGAAATCCACGCCTCAACCTTACCCCGTGAGTTACCGCGCGATTGTCCCGCACGAACGCGAATGCGCCAACCTCCTCGTGCCCGTCGCCGTTTCGGCTTCGCACATCGCCTTCGGCAGCATCCGCATGGAACCCGTTTTCATGCTCCTCGGCCAGAGCGCCGCCACCGCCGCCGCGCTCGCCCTCGACGCCAAAACCTCCGTACAAGCCGTGGACTACGCCGCCCTGCGCACCCGCCTGCTCGCCGTCGGTCAGAAACTCATCTGGACCCCGCCCGCGAAACCCGAAGCCAAGAAAAAGTAGGGCGCGGCCGACCCGCCCTTCCGTATAAGGGTGTCGCTCGCCGCAGCTCGTTTCATAGAACGCCTGCTGGCAGTCGGTCTGAACTTGGCCGAAGGATTCAGTCGAAACCCCGGGGGAGCGAACTTGCTCGCGACTCCAGGTCGCACGTCGCGCCCTACTTCGTCCCGAGGTTAAAAAATATCCGCACGTTCTTCGTCTGCCGCCCGGCCGCGATGATATCCAGCCGTCCATCGCCGTTAAGATCGGCCAGTTTCAAATCCTCGACCGCGACCTCCGGCCCACTGATCTCAAAGGTCTGCCACGCCGTCCCCGCCGCGTCACCGGGCGCGTAGAGCCGAATGCCCGGCGCCCCGCGCGGATTCATCGCGCGCCAGCCCGCCACGATCTGCGGTGAACCCGTCCCCAGTACATCGCCGACCGCCAGCGCGTGCCCATCTTTCAATGTCTCATCCAGCGCCTGCCGCGCCCACAACCCGCCCGCCTGCTCCGGCTCCAGATAAACAGCCACCGCCAACCCGTGCATCGGCTCGATCGTCGTGATGAAACGCCGCCCGCCCGGCAACTTCCCGTCGCGAATCTCGCCGGCCGGCTGATCCGTAAACTGCCGCCGCCGCCACTCGCCCGTGCTCGCCCCGAAAAACCACACGCCTTCCTTGCCCGCCGCGATGATCTCCTCTTCGGGATCACGGTCCCAGTTGATCGATTGCAGATTGTGCGAGGCGTGCATGAAATCGCCCACGACCGTCGTCTTCCATTCGCCGCGCCGGTCTGCCGGCACAGTATAAGAGAGTAACCGCGCCCCGGCGCCCACGGTGTTCTTGTTGCCCCGTCCGTGCAGCGGCTGCACCAGCAGCTCAAATGCTCCCGCCCGGTTCTTCACCCACTGCATCCGGTGCACGGTCGGCTCGTGCGGCAGGCGCACCGGCTCCCAGCGCTGCGTGCGGTCTGCTGGCGCGATCAGAAAAAACACTGCGCCGCTGTTCACCGTGTCGCCGGGATTCCACTCCGCGCCCACTGCGACTTCACATTTCCCGTCACCGTCGATGTCCGCGGCCGCGATGCAGACGTTGTCTTTCTCGGTCAGATTTTCCGCGATCGTGAATTTTTCCCACGTCGGATTCCGATACCACACGACTGACTTTTTGTCGGCGAGCAGCACATCTGGTTTCCCATCGCCGTCCACATCGGCGACCGCGAGGCCGTAGCCGATCTCGATCTTGGTATCGATATCCACCGCGCGGAAATTCGGCGTCGGGATCTCCGCCGCTCGACCGACCGCACCAACCAGCAACAACACGGCACACAAAGTTTTCATGGGCAAAAAGGGGTTGCGCCCACCGTGCGCCACCCGCGCGACCACTCCAATCTTTTTTCCCTTTTCGTTAAGTGCACCCGAGGTCGCTGGCCAAAAACTCCCCTCGACCACGCCCGCCAAATCTCCGACGGTACCTCGGCCCCGTTCACCCTCCCCGCCCCGATCCCACGATGAATTCCCGCCTCGCCCTCCTCCTCGCCTGCGCCCTCGCTTTCCCCAGCCTCGCCGCCACCGCGCCCGCGCCGAAACCCCTGCGCATTCTTCTCATCACCGGCGGTTGCTGCCATGATTACGCCGCCCAAAAAGATCTCCTTAAACAAGGCCTCGAAGCCCGCGCTCACGTCGTCGTCGAGCACATGCACACCGCCGATAAAACCACGCGCCCCAGCTTCCCCGCGCACACCAACCCCCACTACGCCGATGGCTACGATCTCGTCATCCACGACGAATGCGCGGCCGATATCGCGGACCCCGCGATGGTCCAGAACGTCCTCGCCCCGCACCTCGCCGGCCTCCCCGGCGTGAACCTCCATTGCGCGATGCACAGTTACCGCGTCACCAAAGATTTTAAGACGCCCCTCGCCCCTGGTTCCGCCGGCGCGTTGTGGTTCGACTACCTCGGTCTCCAATCCAGCGGCCACGGCCCACAAGAACCCATCGCGATCACCTTCACCGACACCGACAGCCCGATCACCCGCGGTATGGAAAATTGGACGACGATCAAAGAAGAACTCTACAACAACGTCCAAGACCCGAAAAATTTTCCCGGCCACCAGTCCCTCGCCAGCGGCAAACAAACCGTGAAAGCCAAAGACGGCACGTTGAGCGACAAAACCGCCGTCGTCGTCTGGACCAACACCTACGGCCCGAAACAAGCCCGCGTTTTCAGCACGACCCTCGGCCACAACAACCTCACCGTAAACGACCCGCGCTTCCTCAATCTCGTCACGCGTGGCGTCCTCTGGGCCACCGGCCACCTCGACGCCAACGGCCACCCCGCCGCCGGCTACGGCCCGCAGGGGAAATAAAAAAATTCAGGCTCTTCTCACGCGCCCACCCACCGCGGCGCGCCTGAGCTGCGCCCGCCCTTAGCCCCACGTGCGCCCCGTCGTTTTGCCCCCATGAAGTTCTTCCCGCTCCTGCTGCTGAGTGGCGTGCTGTTGAGCGCCTCCGATCGCCCGCCCAACATCCTCTTCGCCATCGCCGACGATTGGGGTGTCCACGCCAGCGCGTATGGTACGCCTTGGGTGCGCACGCCGCACTTCGATCGCGTCGCCCGCGACGGCATTCTTTTCACCCGCGCCTACACGCCCAACGCCAAATGCGCGCCCTCCCGCGCTTGCATCCTCACGGGCCGTAATTCGTGGCAACTCAAAGCCGCCGCCAACCACCTCGCGTATTTCCCCACCGAGTTCAAAGGCTGGGGCGAGGCCCTCGCCGAAAACGGCTGGTTCGTCGGCTACACCGCCAAGGGCTGGGGCCCCGGCGTCGCTCGCACCGATGACGGCAAAGCCCGCGCCATGACCGGCCGCGCCTTCAACGCGCGCCGCACCCCACCCGCGACTACCGGCATCAATGCCGCCGATTACGCCGCCAACTTCGACGACTTCCTTGCCGCCGCTCCCGCCGATCAACCTTGGGTTTTTTGGTACGGCGCCACTGAGCCGCATCGCGATTACGAATTTGGATCCGGCGTAAAAAAGGGCGGCAAACAACTCGCCGATATCGACCGCGTCCCCGCGTTTTGGCCCGACAACCCCACCGTGCGCCACGACCTCCTCGACTACGCCTACGAG
>CAJAFD010000470.1 GCA_903938935.1 uncultured Opitutia bacterium | reverse complement strand
CTGCCATGGCCAAGATGCGCAAGGTCACGAGCCGCACGATGCGTTCGTCATTCATACGCGTAACCCGTGGCGCTTTTTCCGCCTCGGGCAATGCGCAAAAAATCTCCGCGAGCTTCAACCTCCCAACACCCGCCGTAATTCCGCAGGCTCCACCACGGGCAACTGACAGGGAAAGTCTTCGCACACGTAAGCCGCCGCCCGCCCCGCCAACGGCCCCATCGACGCCGTCCACGCCAACGCGGCGTCCGCTCGCACCAACGTGCGGCGTGGCCCAAATTTCTCATGCACCACCGCCGCCAGCGCTCGGAAATCTTCCGCCGCCGGATCGCCCGCGAGCACCACATGACGCGGCGGTAAAAACGCCAACTCCAGCGCGCACAACAGCTGCGGCAAACCCTGCGGTACCCGACTCCATTGCGCCCGCAACGCCGCCACCGTCGCCACGCCACGCCGCCGATAATCGGCCTGCGCCGCCTCGTCGCCGAGCAACGCCGCTAACCTAAAAAGATTCATCGCCGCGACCGAACTCGGAGCCGGCTCGGCGCCGTCGTAGTCTTCCTTGAGCCGCACAACGATATCCGCCGCACCCGCCGCCGAGTTAAAATAACCGCCTTCGGCTTCGTCCCAAAACAAGCGATCCATCGTCGCCTGCAACCGCTCCGCCCAACGCAGCCAGCGCAGCTCAAACGTCGCCTCATACAAATCGAGCAGCCCTTGCACGAAGCACGCGTAATCTTCCGCGAAGCCCTCGCTCGCCGCCCGCGTGCCGCGCCACGAGCGGTACAAAACCCCGCGCGGCTCATCGTAGAGTTCCCGGGCGACAAATTCCGCCGCACCGCGCGCCACCGCGAGACAACGTTCATCGCCGAGCACCTGCGCGCCGCGCGCCAACGCCGAGATCATGAGCCCGTTCCACGCCGTGATGACTTTGTCATCTAACAACGGCCGCGGACGAGCGGCGCGCACCGCTTTCACTTTCGCCAGAGCCGCACGCAGGCGTTCGCTCGCCTGCTCGGTCGTGAGTCCTGCGGCCCGCGCCGATTCCGCCAAGGGTCGCACTTGTTGGAGAATATTTTTGCCCGTGAACTCACTTTGCGGATCGAGCTCCACCGGCACATTTCCTTCGGGTCGCACACCGAAATGCGCACCGAAAAAATCCGCGTCCGCGCCCAACACGTCGCGTAATTCTGCCTGCGTCCACACGTAGAAGGCCCCTTCGGCGTGCGCTCCGTCGGTCACACCGGGCACCGTGCTATCGGCATCTTCGGCCGAGTAAAATCCGCCGTGCGGGCCCGTGAGTTGCTCCGCGACGTAGTCGAAAATATCCCGCGCGATCCACGCATAACGCTCGTCGCCGCTGGCCTGTTTCATCTCGAGCGCGTTGAGCGCGATCTGCGCTTGATCGTAGAGCATTTTTTCGAAATGCGGCACGAACCACGCCTCATCCACGGCGTAACGGTGAAAGCCGCCGCCGACATGATCATGAATCCCGCCCTGCGCCATCCGCCGCAACGTGTGGCCCGCCATATCCGTCGCCGCCCGGCCCAACTCCGAGGCGACGCCTTGCTGCGCCGCGCAGCGAAACAAAAACGCGAGATTGCTGGCGCGCGGAAATTTCGGCGCGCCGCCAAACCCG
>CAJAFD010000469.1 GCA_903938935.1 uncultured Opitutia bacterium | reverse complement strand
GTCGTTTCATCCACCTTCGACGAGACGCCCGAGAGCCACGTGCATTGCGCGGAGATGGTGGGCGAAAAAGCCCGCCGCCTCGTCGAGCAAGGACAACACGTCGTCATCCTGCTCGACTCCATCACTCGCCTCGCTCGCGCTTACAACGCGCTCTCCGGCAGCGGCGGTAAGACGATGTCCGGCGGTCTCGAATCCAACGCCCTCCAAAAACCCAAGCGCTTTTTCGGCGCGGCGCGCAACATCGAGGGCGCGGGCAGCCTCACGATCATCGCCACGGCCCTCGTCGACACCGGCAGTCGCATGGATGAAATCATCTTCGAAGAATTCAAAGGCACGGGTAATTGCGAAGTGCACCTCGACCGCGGTCTGGTAGAACGCCGCATTTTCCCCGCGATCAACATCGATCGTTCGGGCACGCGCAAAGAAGAACTCATCTATCACCCCGAAGAGCTTCAACGCATCTATGGTTTGCGCCGGGCGATGCAGGGGCTCGGTCCGATCGAGTCGATGGAAATGCTCATCACCCGACTCAAGAAAACGAAGTCCAACGCCGAGTTTCTACTTAGTCTCAGTCGCCAGTAACATTTCCCATGTCGTCGTCGTCATTCCCGGAATTGCCAGCCTCAACAGCAAACTATTCGGCGGATGACTTTGTGATCCAGCTCGTGCTCGAGCACGGGCTGATCAACGCCGCCCAGGTTGCGCAGGCCCGTGAATCACTCGCCGCGCACACGGATCTCACCGCGCCAGCACCGCGTTTGTTGGACGTCTTGGTGGCTGAAGCTGGTCTCGACCTGCAACGCGTCACCGCGCTTTTGGCGGCGGAGTTTGGTTTGCCGCTCGCGCCAGATCTGGGCGCGCTGCGCATCGGTGGCGATGTGTTGGGTTTGGTGCCGCGCGAGATGGCCGCACGGTATCAAGTGCTGCCCTTTGCGCAGGAGGGTAAAATTTTGCGCATCGCGGTGGCCGATCCGGTCGATACTGAGGCGATTGATAGTCTCGGCCATCTGCTCAAACTTACGATCGAGCCCCATGTCGCCACGGCGCGCGATATCACGGCTGCGATTGATCGTTTTTACGGTAAAGATGCCGGCTCCATCGACGAGCTGTTAAATAATCTCTCCGCCCCTGGTAATGGTGATTCCATTGCGGCCACGACTGAGGCCAACGGCTTGGGCACTGTGAGCGATGCCGAAGCGGACGCCCCTGTCATCAAGCTCGTGCACACGATGATTCTGGAGGCGATTCAGCGGCGGGCCTCGGACATCCACATTGAGCCCATGGAGAAACGCTTTCGCGTGCGCTACCGCATCGACGGCGTGTTGCTCGAAGTAGAAAATCCCCCGAAGCGTCTTCAACTCTCGATCATTTCCCGGCTGAAAATCATGGCCAACATCAGTATCGCGGAAAAGCGCATCCCGCAGGATGGCCGTATCCAGATCATGATGAATGCCCGGCAGCTTGATCTGCGTGTTTCTTCGCTGCCCACCGCGCATGGCGAAAGTATCGTCATGCGTATCCTGGATAAAGAAGGCCTGCAACTGGGCTTGCCTGAACTCGGCTTCTTCAGTGACGACCAAAAAGAACTCGAGCGCTTGATCTCCCTGCCCGATGGCATCGTGCTCGTTACCGGTCCAACCGGCTCGGGTAAAACCACGACGCTGTATTCTTGTCTCCACTACATCAATAAGCCCGACCGCAAAATCATCACCGTCGAGGACCCGGTCGAGTATCAGTTAAACGGTATCAACCAGGTGCCCGTCCGCGCGGATATCGGCATGACGTTTGCCTCCGCGCTCCGCGCGATGCTCCGGCAGGCGCCGAACATTGTCATGATCGGTGAAATTCGTGACCTCGAGACCGCTGAAATTGCGATCAACGCCTCGCTCACGGGTCACATGGTGTTTTCCACGCTGCACACCAACGATGCCCCGAGCGCCGTAACGCGTCTGATCGATATCGGCGTTAAACCTTTTCTCGTATCGACCTCTTTGCGCGCGACATTGGCGCAGCGACTCGTGCGCAAAATCTGCGCGAAATGCCGCCAGCCCTACACGCCCACGAGCAGTGAGCTTCGCTCCCTCGGGATCAACGCCGCGCAAGCTGCCGCCGCCACTTTCGCCCGTGGCGCCGGTTGCGCGACGTGTAATGGCACCGGCTTCCGTGGTCGTCTGAGCATCGTTGAGCTCTTCCTCGTTAACGAAGAGATTCAGCGCCTCATTTATGAGAACTCAGGCTCCGCGCGGCTCCGGGATAAAGCGCGTAGCTTTGGTATGCGCACGATGCGTGAAGACGGATTGAGAAAAGTTACTTCCGGTCTCACCACCATCGACGAAATCGTCACCATCACCGTTGGTGACTCCAGTTGAGCGAACCGACATTTAACCCACCTTTACGATGAGCTATGAAATGAATGAACTGCTCGAATTGACCGTCGAGCAAAACGCGTCCGACCTACACCTTCAGGTCGGTCAGCCGCCCACGCTCAGAGTAAGTGGCAGCATGATGCCCATCGATGGCCCGCCTCTGACGCCTGCTGACACGGAAGCGTTAATGAAGTCGATCACCCCGGAGGTGCATCAGACGAATTTTAAGGCCAACGGCGGTGCAGATTTTGGTTTTAGTTTTAGCGATAAAGCCCGTTTTCGTGTTTCGGTGCTGCAGGCGAAGGGACACTTCGGGCTCGTGCTCCGGCAGATCCCGTCAAAAATTTATAGTCTGCGCGACATTGGTCTGCCTGATAAAATCCGCGAACTGCTCCACCGCCCGCGTGGACTGATTTTGGTCGCCGGCCCCACGGGGTCAGGCAAGACGACTACTCTCTCCTCGATGGTGAACTACATGAATGAAGTTCGCGATGGTCACATCATCACCATCGAGGATCCGATCGAGTATTTCCACGACCACAAGCGCTGTATTGTGACACAACGCGAAGTCCACGTGGATGTTCCTAGCTTCTCCGAAGGTCTCCGTCGCGCGCTGCGGCAAGATCCTGATATCATCTTGTTGGGTGAAATGCGCGACCTCGAGACCATGGAAGCCGCCATCAGCGCGGCTGAAACGGGGCATCTGGTTTTTGGCACCTTGCACACCAACAGTGCGGCCAAGACCGTGGATCGCATCGTCGACGCGTTTCCGGGTAACACCAAAGAAATGGTCCGCACGCAACTGGCCTCCTCTTTGGTCGCGGTCATTTCTCAGGTGCTCTGCAAAAAAATCGGCGGCGGCCGCATCGCTGCTTATGAAATCATGGTCAACACGACTTCGATCGCCTCGCTCATTCGTGATAACAAATCGTTTCGGATTAATTCTGATATTCAGACCGGCGCTAGTCTCGGCATGATCACGCTCGATACGCACCTTATGAGCCTCGCCAACCGCGAACTCATCTCGCCCGATGAAGCGCTGGAAAAATGCCACGACCCGATTTCCATGCGCGAGAAATTGCTCCAAAGC
>CAJAFD010000468.1 GCA_903938935.1 uncultured Opitutia bacterium | reverse complement strand
CAACGCATCCCCGCCGAAGTTCGCGACGTCTTGGAAGAACTTTACCGAGCGAAATTCACGGCCGTGCGGCGGGTGTCGGCTAAGTTTTTAAAATAAAACCGCGGTGGCGGTGACTGCTTCGCTTGCTGAATCCCCGGCCATGACGGCGAGAGCTCAGATCGGCCACGTAGTGCCGAGATGCGCGCGGCCGGATATATCGCGCAGGTAAAAATACGTTTCGGCGGCGGAGATCGCGGGTGAAGCGACGGATTGGGGAATAGCGACGGGGTGGCTGAGTGCGATCGGTGCGCGGCGGTAGAGTCCTTCGGCGAGGCCTTCGAGCACGTCGAGGCGCGCGAGACAGGTGGCGTCGACGGACCAGAGTTCGCCGGTGACGCCGCGGGTGTAGGTGGGCGCGGCGACGAGGCCAGGATATGCGCCGAGAGAAAAGAGCGTGAAGCCCGGCGTGGTGCGGGCGGGGCCGAGGAAGGTTTGGCCGGCGAGGTGTTGGTGGTTGGAGCCGCCGCGTTTGAGGGTGCCGTAGACGAAGAGCGGCGTGGTCATCGCGGCGCGGGGGTGCGTTTAGAATTTTTGGCGCGGGCGGCGGCGGGCGCGGTTGGGACGAGGAGTTCGAAGGCGAGGGCGGTGGTGTTGTCTTGGCCGGAGTTTTCGAGGGAGGCGGCGACAAGGCGTTCGGCGGTGGTGAGTTTTTTTTCGGTGGGCGAGGGCGTGCGGATGAGTTCCTCGATGTGGCGTTCCCAGAGGCCGTCGACGAGGCCGTCGGAGCAGAGGACGAAGCGGTCGCCGGGCGTGAGGGCGACGGCGCCGAATTGGGGTTCGATGAATTGGTGGCCGGCGCCGAGGGCTTGGTGGAGGGCGTTGCGCATCGGGTGGGCGCGGGCTTCGCGTTCGTTGATCTGGCCTTGGCGGCGGAGGTAGCCGACGTGGGTGTGATCGTGGGTGAGTTGGGTGATGCCGCCGGACTGGGGTAAATAGTACAAACGACTGTCGCCGATGTGGCCGAAGTAGAGCCAGCCGGGCGTGAGCCAACCAAGGGTGAGGGTGGTGCCCATGCCGCGGCATTCTTCGTAGCTGTAACCGAATTTGAGGAGCTCGTAGTGGATGGCGTGGAAGACCTCGAGGAGGATGTCGGTGAAGCCACTGCTCATGCCGCTGGCGGAGAGTTTGAAGCTCTTGGGGAGTAACTGGGTGATTTTCTCGACGGTGATGCGGCTGGCGAATTCGCCTGATTTGGCGCCGCCCATGCCGTCGCTGACGGCGAAGACGAAGTCGCTAGTGGCAGAAGAGGCGGTACCGATTTTGCCGAGGCGGCGGACTTCGCGGCCGTCGAAGGCGAGGGCGAGGAAGGAGTCTTCGTTATTGGGGCGGACTTTGCCGCGATCGGTGAGGCCGGACCAGCGGAGGTCGGGTACGGGGTCCGGCGGAAGAAGGGGCGCGGGGGTGGTCATCGTGGTTTCGCCGGGGTGGGCGGTGGGGCGAGGAGGGTGGCGAATTCGAAGTCGATCAGGCAGAAGCGACCGTCGCTGGCGCGGTAGGTGATGTTGCGCAGGAAAGCGTCGTCGTGGCGGACGCCGTAGGTTTCGAGCTCTTGAAACAATTCTCGCATGCGCTCCGGGTTAAGCTGGTCGACGATGGAGCCGCAGTTGGTGGTGACGATTTTGAGGGCAGCGGGTTCGACTTCGAGGAGGCGAGGAACGAAATCACATCCGCGGGCTTCAAGGTGGCGGAGGACGCGGACCTCGTTGTCGAAGCGGGTTTGGGCGTGAGGCCCGCGGAATGTCTTGTGCACGCGGCCGTCGTAGCCGATGCGGACGACGGCGCGTTGCGTGTCTTTGACCTCGTGCATGGCAGTGGTTGGTGAGGTTTGGGAGTGCTGCGGTAGAGGCAAGGGACAAGACCAATGCAGGTGAAATTAGCTCACGTTAAGCAGGATGTGAAAATCATTCTAAATCCTTAAAAATCTGGTTGCTGATGGCACATGAGGTGCTGAATAGCTATGAGGTTTCCAGCGTATGAAACCGGTCTTTAAATTCACCGGACTCACGTCAAACCCCCTCATAAAACCCGCATTATTATGGCTAAATATAAATTAGAATACATCTGGCTCGATGGCTACAAACCGTTGGCCAGCATGCGCAGCAAGACCCAGATCAAAGAATTCAAGAGCTTCCCCAAGCTCACCGAGCTGCCCAACTGGGGCTTCGACGGTAGTTCCACGCAGCAGGCCGAGGGCAGAAGCTCGGATTGCGTGTTGAAGCCTGTCGCGGTGTTCCCAGACAGCACCCGCAAGAACGGCGTGCTCGTCATGTGCGAAGTCATGATGCCAGATGGCGTCACCCCGCACGTCTCCAATTCCCGCGCCACCATTCCCGACGACGCCGATACGTGGTACGGCTTCGAACAAGAATATTTCTTCTATCAAGACGGCCGTCCCCTCGGTTTCCCCGAAGGCGGTTATCCAGCGCCCCAAGGCCCGTATTACACCGGCGTCGGCTACAAGAACGTCGGCGACATCGCCCGCGAGATCACCGAGAAGCACATCGATATCTGTCTTGATGCCGGCATTAACCTCGAAGGCATCAATGCCGAGGTCGCCAAAGGCCAATGGGAATTCCAGATCTTCGGTAAAGGCTCCAAGAGTGCTGCTGACCAGATGTGGGTCGCTCGCTACATCCTCGCCCGCCTCGCTGAAGGCTACGGCATCGACATCGAGTGGCGCTGCAAGCCCATCCTCGCCAACTTCCAGCAACCGCTCGATTGGAACGGCTCCGGCATGCACGCCAACTTCTCCACCAAGTTCATGCGCGAGAAGGGCGGCAAAGCCTACTTCGAGAAACTCATGGCGGCCTTCAACAAATTCCGCGACGAACACATCGCCGTTTACGGCCCAGAGAATCACCTCCGTCTCACCGGTCTCCACGAGACGCAGTCGATCGACAAGTTCAGCTACGGTCTCGCTGACCGCGGTGCCTCGATTCGTATCCCCCACAGCTTCGTCAACAACGGCTACAAGGGCTACCTCGAAGACCGTCGTCCGAACTCCGCTGCCGACCCGTATCT
>CAJAFD010000467.1 GCA_903938935.1 uncultured Opitutia bacterium | reverse complement strand
CCCACCTCCTCGCCGAACACGCCCTTACCCAGTGTCACCTATTAGGTGACACTTTAGATAAAGCTGAAAAAAATCAGTGTCACCCAATAGGTGACACTCGTGGTGGCAAAACTCCGCGCGCAGAACCAGGCCAGCATCCAGCGCTGTCGCCGCCATCTGTCGGCGGGCGGGCTTATTTTATCACGAACGGCGAACCCGTTTATCTTTGGGCTTGGATTAATGAGCTGCTCGTTGCCCTCGGTGAACCGCCTGTCACCCGAAAAATTTCTCTGCGCACAGCGAGTACACTGGGTGCGCTTTGTGAAACCACTTGGCGGTTGTTTCCGCTCCGCGGCGAACCACCCATGACGCGTTTCATCGCTGCGGAACTCGCCAAAGATCATTGGTTCGACCTCACCGCCGCGCGGCGCGATCTGGGTTACGTGCCGCGCATCAGCATGGCGGCGGGCACCGCCGAACTCGTGGCCTCGCTTCGCGCCGAAAAATCAACTTTCTCCTCCGTCTCCCGATGATGACCGTCCGCCAAATTCTTCCGCCCGCGCTCGCGATGTCCGCGATCGTACTCGTATCCAATTTGCTCGTGCAGTTTCCCATCAATCCGTGGCTCACGTGGGGCGCGTTCTCGTATCCGGTGGCGTATTTTGTCACCGATGTTTGCAACCGCACTTCCGGTCCTGCGCTCGCGCGCCGCGTCGCTTGGGTGGGTTTTTCGGTCGGGCTGATTCTTTCCGCGCTGTTTGCGCCCGTGCGCATCGCGTTCGCTTCGGGTGCGGCTTTTATTATTTCGCAACTCCTCGACGTCGCCGTCTTCAACCGGCTGCGTCGCGCGAGTTGGTGGAAGGCACCGCTCTTCGGTTCCGCTGCGGCGTCCGTTGTCGACACATCGATTTTCTTCGGCGTCGCTTTTGCGGGTTCGGCGATCGCTTGGCTTCCACTCGCGGTAGGCGATCTTGGCGTAAAACTTTTCATGGCGCTCGCGTTGCTCCCGCCGTACCGCGTGCTGGTGAATCGGCTCGCGCCGCCGACCTCGGCTTAAGTTTTCCCGCCGTCCCGCTGTCGCACGGCCTCGAACAGCGTAATGATGGTCGCCATCGCGACATTCAACGAATCCGCCTGTCCCGCCATCGGAATGCGCACGGGCACATCGCAGTTTTCCAACCAGAATTTACTTAAACCGTATTGTTCGCTGCCCATCACCACCGCGAGCGGACCGCGTAAATCGACATCCGAGTAAATTTTTTCCGCTGCGGGCGTCGTCGCCACGGAACGCACGCCTTTTTCCCGCAGCCAGGCCTGCACGCGCGGGCTTTCTTCCACCACGAGCGGCACGGAAAACAAAACGCCGGTCGAGGCGCGCACGACATTCGGATTAAAAATATCCGTCACGGGATCACACACGATCACCGCGTCGCAGCCCGCGGCGTCCGCGCTGCGCAAAATCGTGCCGAGATTTCCCGGCTTCTCGATCGCTTCGACCACGAGGTAAAAAGGATTTTCCTTCACCGGCAGATCGGCCAACGCCCGCCGCCATTGCGGCGCCACCGCGAGTAATCCATCGGGCCGTTCTCGATACGCCACTTTGGCAAAAGCATCTTTCGTCAGCTCAAACGCCACCGCGCCGGCCGCTTCAGCTTGCGCAATCAAGGCCGGCTCGTTCTCGCCCAAAAACCAGTCGGGGGAAAAATAAATTTCCTGTAGCTTCACGCCTTTTTCCAGCGCTCGGCGAATTTCCCGATAGCCTTCGACGAGAAATACGCCCGCTTCGTCGCGCGGCCGGCGGTCGCGCAATTTCACGAGTTGTTTCACGCGCGGATTCTGGAGACTGGTGATTTTTTCGGGAGCCACGCCTCCAGCGCACCATGAAACCCGCGAAACACACGAAAAAAGAATCCTCTTCGTCTTCTTCGCTTTCGTGTATTTTGTGTTTCCTGTGGTAAAACCTAAAAAGAAATCCAACGACCTCCCGTTCCCGTATCACACCGAGCTCGAGCTGGAGATCGCCACGCTCACCAACCACGGCGTGGGCCTGGCGCGCGTTCCACATCCGGAAGACCCTGCCGCCAAATGGGTCATCATGGTGCCTTTCTGTCTGCCCGGCGAACGCGTCCGCGCCCGCATTTTTCGCAACCACAAGAATTACTCCGAGGCAGATCTCGTTTCCGTCCTCACGCCTTCGCCGCATCGCATTGCGCCCGTGTGCCCGCTTTTCACCCGCTGCGGCGGCTGCCAATATCAGCATTTCACTTACTCCGAGCAGCTCTTGTGGAAACAGCGCCAAGTCGCCGAATTGCTCGAACACATGGCCGGCGTCACGCACGCCGTGAATCCCGTCATCGGTTCGCCCAAACCCTACGGCTACCGTTCGAAAATCACCCCGCATTTTAATCCGCCGCGCGACCCAGCCACGCCGCCGCCCATCGGGTTTCTGCGCCAAGGCACGCGCTTCGACATCATCGACGTCCCGCGCTGCGACATCGCGACCGACGCCATCAATGAAAAACTCCCCGCCGCGCGCGCCGCCATCCACGCCCGCGCCGCGACCGGCGAATATGTGCGCGCCGCCACGCTCTTGCTCCGCGACGCCGGCGGCCAAGTCACCACCGACTACGAAGCGATCATCACTGAAACCGTCGGTGACTTAAAACTCCGCTTCCTCGCGCGCGATTTTTTCCAAAACAACCCGTTTATCTTGCCCGCCTTCACCGCCTACGTGCGCGCGCGCGCCGCCGCTGGGGGCGCGCGGTTTCTCGTCGACGCGTATTGCGGCAGCGGACTTTTCGCACTCAGCGCTGCGCCCGCTTTTGAACGCGTCGCCGGCATCGAACTCAGTGAGTCCTCGATTCGTTTCGCCCGCCAAAACGCCGAAGCCAACCGCATCACCAATGCCACGTTTCAAGCGGGCGACGCCGCGACGATTTTCGCCGGACTTGATCCGATCTTCGCGCCCGCCGACACCGCCGTCATCATCGATCCCCCGCGCAAAGGCTGTGACGAATCGTTTCTCAACCAACTTTTCGCCTTCGGCCCGCGCACGGTTGTTTACGTGAGTTGCGATCCGGCGACCCAGATGCGCGACCTCAAAGGCTTCCTCGCGGCCGGTTACGTGCTCACCGACGTCCAGCCCTTCGACCTATTTCCGCAAACGCGTCACCTCGAATGCGTGATCACGTTGCGCCGAGAAATGGCTTCGAGTTCTATCCAGGCGGATTGATTTTCTAACGCTTTCCCATCCATCTACCGTTTTCGCTCAAGGCAGAGTTTGGGGCTTTTTTACGGGCACGTGGACCTCGAAACGCTTCATGAAAAACGGTACGTAGGGCGCGTTCCAATACACGCCGTAGGCTTCGCCGGCGGCTTCGATCGCGGGTTTTTGATCTGCCATCCAAGCCAGTAACGCGTCGCGGGCTTTTTCGAAATTCTCCCGCGAGTAGCCACCGCGTTCGCCGCGGCTTGCGACGTGGCGCTCGGGCACGTTGATCACTTCGACGCCAGATTCATTGCCGGCGACTTTGGCGCGTTCGCTCGTGGCCACCCAGAAATACATCGCGGCGTCGTTGATGCGCGCTTCGACCGGCGTCGTCATGGCGATCTTGTGGCGCGAGATGTAGCGGAAAAGCGGGCCGAAGAGATTATCCGCGCCGTCGAAGTAGTTGCCGCGTCCAGCAGATCGGAGGAGCACGCCGGCGGGCAGGGTTTTTAATTCTGCGGTGCCGGGCGCGGTCGGCGGGAAGGCTTCTTGGGCGGACATGGGCAGGAAGGGAGTGAAAAAGGCGAGAACGAGAAGTAACCGGGGCATGCGGGCAGACTACGGGGCGCGGATAAAAACGCAAATCCGCTTCCGTCCGGCCTCGGCACGGCCTCGGCAGGAAACACTCGGCGATTGCCTCTCGGGCGGCTGGTTGGCGTCGTGGGAGGTGGCTTTCGCCCCTTTCTCTCAAACCGCTTCTCGCCATGCGTCTCATTGACCTGTCTCAACCTCTTTTTGATCGCGCGCCTAATTGCCCCGTGCACCCGCCGGTGTCGTTTCGGCGCACGGCGGATCATCCGGCTGACGGTTGGCGCATGGAGGAAATCGCGATGGCGACGCACACCGGCAGCCACCTCGATGCCCCGCTGCACAAAATCGCGGGCGGTCGAAGCATTTCGGATTTGCCGCTGGAGACGTTTGTCGGGCCGGCGCGGATGGGCGATGTGCGTGGCTTAGCGCCAGCGGCGCCGATCACGGCGGAGTTGCTCGCGGCGAAATTGCCGGGGCTGGTCGCGGGGGAAATTGCGTTGTTGGCGACGGGTTGGGGTGAGCGTCGGGCGATGACCGACGAGTGGCTTTATCGTTCGCCGTTTGTCGATCCGTCGGGCGCGCGCTGGCT
>CAJAFD010000466.1 GCA_903938935.1 uncultured Opitutia bacterium | reverse complement strand
GGCGTCGTCGCGGGCACCGATGTTCGAGCGACCAACGAAGCCAGCGTCGCTTTCCGCTCGTATATTGCCAACGCGAAGATCGGCGGCGTCTTTCAAGGTCAACCCACTCGCGTTTTGATTAACGGTCGCATTGTGCGGCCCGGTGATAGTGTCGACGAGAAACTCGCCATTACCTTTATCGAAGTTGAAGCGGTGGATCGCCTGCTCGTGTTCAAAGACGGCACCGACGCGCGAGTCACGCGGCGTTACTAAATTTAGTCCGCCGCTACGCGCGGCCCAATCAAGGGGTCGCGATCGCGCGGCGGATGGCGTTGAGCAACTCCGGATCGGTCACGATGCCGCGTACGCCGTTTACGACGAATTGAATGCCGATGCACAGGATGAGAAAGCCCATCACTTTGGAGAGCGCGTTCATGCCGTTGGTGCCGATCACCTTCACGACGTGTTCCGACAAACTCAGCGTCACGTACGTAATAAGCGCGACCGTGATGATGCCCAAAATGATCGCCACGTAATCCAGCCACTGCGTCGCCAGCGACGTGAAACCCACCGTCACCGCGATCGCGCCCGGCCCGCTCAACATCGGCATCGCGAGGGGAGAAAACGAGACGTCGCGCTTGGCCCGTGCCGCGCGCCGCGCCGGATCATCTTCGGAATGTTCGACGGGCATCGCCATCAACATCGTCGAGCCGATGCCCGCCACCAAGAGCCCGCCCGCGATGCGCAAACCTGGAATCGAAATGCCAAAAAACCCCATGATGAACGTGCCGCCCACGAGAAACCCCACGAGAATCACCACCATATAAATGCACGCGTGGCGCAGTTGCTCTTGGCGACGTTCATGCGAATCACCCTCGGTGATCGCTAGAAAAGAAGGCGCCGAAGCCAACGGATTGATGAGCGGCAGCAACGCAATGATCGTGCCGAGGATAAGCTCCCAAAAATGACTCACGTTTTGCATGAGGCGAACGTACGCACTCGATCCCCGGCTGGCAACGACGCGCCGCGTTCGCCTGCACGCCCGCGCTTCAATTTACCACGTATCGACCGGACCCTTGGGCACTGGAATCGACTCGCGCGCGAAAACGTCGGCGTCGCCCGGCTCGCGCATAAACGACGCGACCATCGGCGCCGGCGAATATTTAGGTAGCGATTCCCCGTGCTCGTCGCAAAACGGCGCCCGCCACGCCAAGTACTCGGCCAACGTCGCATCGAAATCCGCCCGCGAGGTGATCGAGACGATGCGCTGCTTAAACATCTTGGAAGGCCCGAATCGCTTCGCGTACCACGGCGCCACTTTGCGGAAAAGTCGCGCGCCGTGTTCTTCCCCGTAAAATTCTACGTAACGCTCAAAATGCCGGCGCAATACCCGGATGCGCTCCGCAAACGTCGCCTCGGGTAAAAGCTCGCCGGTGCGCAATAGATGCTCTGTGCGACGAAAAATCCATGGATCGTAAAACGCCCCGCGCCCGATGCTCACGCCCGCGCAACCCGTCTCGGCGAACATGTGCAACGCGGCCTCCGGTGTGGTGACATCGCCGTTGCCGATGACGGGGATCGTTTTCACGGCCTGCACGACGCTGCGAATCCCGGCGAGATTGACCGTGCCGGAAAATCCCTGCGCGCGCGTGCGACCGTGCACAAAAATCGCCGCCACGCCCACAGCCTCCAGCACGCGCGCGAGGTCGGGGGCGGTGAGGTTGTCGTCATCCCAGCCGAGGCGCATCTTGGCGGTCACGGGAATTTTCACCGCGGCGATCATGCCGCGCACGAGCGCGGCGGTCTTATCGAGCTCGGTCATCATCGCGGAACCTCCGCCGATGTTGACGACTTTTTTCACCGGGCAACCCATGTTGATATCCACGGATTGCACGCCGAGTTCCTGACAGATGACGGCCGCGTCGCGCATCTCCTCGGGCACGCTGCCAAAAAGTTGGATCGCGAGGGGACGATCCTCGGCACACGAGGCGACGAGTTTCAGGGCGAGGGGATTGCGCTCGATGAGTGAGCGCGCGTTGACGAGATCGGTGGTGGCCCAACCCAGCCCGCCCAGCTCGCGCACCGTGAGCCGCATGGGCAGGTTGGTATAACCCGCGAGCGGAGAGAGAAACAAATTGGAAGAGAGCTCATGGGGCCCGATGCGCATGTCGCTGTTTCTCATGGGAGATTCCCTCCGCGCCCGCAACTCTCAAGCCAGTGTCACCTATTAGGTGACACTGATTATTATCGTATTAAACTATGTCGCTGCCGGCTTGGCGCGTGGCGAGCCATTGTAAAAGAAGCAGCGTGCGCTCGGCATCGGGCATGCGGCGATGGCCGACCAAGTAGTCATCGACGCGTTGGCGCGGGACGCCGAGAATGCGGCTGAGTTTGGCTTTATCGCCGTAGCGCGTCGCATGCGCGTGGACCGTCCGAGCGAGTTCGTTCCAAAGCGGAGACCGCGGCCCCGGCCGCAATGTGGCGCCGCTGGCTTTGCGGGTGGCGCGCGCATGGGCGCGTTGAGCGGCGCGCACCGTGGCTTCAGCAGCTAATACGAGCGGCGTCGCCATATCGAGAGCCACGCGTAGTCGGCCTTGAGGATGGTTAATGTCCATGAACCAAGTTTAGGTGCCTTAAAACCAGTGTCACCTATTATGTGACACTTTAGTTTTGGGTTAAGCTGAATATGTTTGAGGGACGGAGTGCGGGAGCTCCGTTTTTAATAGCAGGTGGCTCCGGGCGACGGGCTATCGGCGAGAGGTGGCGGGCGAGAGGCTACGCGCGAGAGGTGGCGCGTGAGAGGTCACGGCCTAGAGGCGGCGGGCGCGGTTGGGCGCTGCGGCGAGGGGCCAGCGGCTGAGGTGACGCGGTTCAGCTCAACGGGCGGCGACGGCGGTCTTCATCCGGTGGAGGGCTTCGGCGAGGGTGGCGCGGGGGCAGCCGAAGTTGAGCCGGACGTAGTGGCCTTTGGGCGCACCAAAATAGGCGCCTTCACTGAGTCCCACGCCGTGGGTTTCAAAATGCGCGACGGGATCTGCGAGGTGGAGCGCCTCGAGATTGAGCCAAGCGAGATAGGTGGCTTCGAT
>CAJAFD010000465.1 GCA_903938935.1 uncultured Opitutia bacterium | reverse complement strand
TTTATGGGGATAATCATTTTCACCGCAGGCGCATTCACCGCCCGGGCGGCGGACGAGGCGAAAGGCGAAGCGCCTCCGCCTTTGTTTGCAGGCATCGGCACGCACACGCGTCCGATCACTGGTGCTTCGCCGGAAGCGCAGCGTTATTTCGATCAAGGCGTAGCCTTCATCACGAGTTTCAATCACGACGAAGGCCTTCGCGCCATGGAACACGCGGTGAAACTCAGCCCCAGGTGCGCCATGGCTTGGTGGGGTGTCGCGCTCGCTTGTAGTCCGCATATTAACAGCGTCGGCGTGAGTAGCGTGCGCGCCGAACGCGCCGAGTCCGCGCTCGCCCAGGCGAAGAAGTTTTCTGCCGCCTGCACGCCGGCGGAGCGCGCGCTCATCGCGGCCATGAAAACGCGATTTTCCGATGACCCGAAAGCCCCGCGTCGTCCGCTCGACGAAGACTACGCCGCCGCGATGCGCACCGTGTGGCGCTCGCATCCCGACGATGCCGACATCGGGGCTTGGACGGCCGACGCCATGATGATGCTCCGCCCTTGGGATATGTGGCAGAAAAACGGCGAACCTCATCCCGGCACGCAAGAAGCCGTCGCCGTACTCGAAGCGACGTTGCGTCTCAACCCTCGCCAGCCTCTCGCTAACCACCTCGCAGTTCATGCTTACGAAGCCTCCGCTCAACCTGGACGAGGCGATGCCGCGGCGAACAGGCTGCGCGAACTCACGCCCGGACTCGGCCACATGGTGCACATGTCCTCGCACATCGACGTGCGCTGCGGTCGCTGGCAGGAAGCGATCGTCGCCAACACTCAAGCCATCGCCGCCAATCGCAAATACCGCGAAACCGCCGGGCGCCCGTTGAGCGGTTATCTCAATTACATGGGACACGATTATCACATGCTCACCTACGCCGCGATGATGAGTGGCCAAAGCGCGCTCGCCGCCCAGACCATGCGCGACCTGTTTGCCCAGATGCCGCCCGAGTGGAAACGCGAGTCCGATAGCGGCGACGGTTATTTCGCGATGCATTTCGACGTGATGAAACGCTTCGGCCAATGGGATAAAATCTTAGCCGAACCGGAACCCATCGCGCGCTACACGCACGCGCGAGCGTGGCGTTATCTTGCGCGCGGGATCGCACGGGCGGCGCAAGGCGATCCCGTGGGGGCGCGCGCCGAAGAGCGCGCCTTTGCCGCCGCGCGTGCTCAGATTCCGGCCGGCGCGACCTACCGGAAAAATCCGTTGGCCGACATCATGGAAATTGCGGCGCGCTTACTCGACGGCGAGATCTTGCTGCGCGAAGGCAAAATCGACGCCGCGCTCGCGGCCTTGCAGGCGGCCGTCGAGCGGGAAGACAAACTGCGCTACGCCGAGCCCCCGGCCTGGGCGCAACCGGTGCGTCAAGCCCTCGGCGCCGCCTTGCTACAACGTAATCGACTCATCGAAGCCGAACAGGTTTACCGCGAAGACCTCGCCCGCACCGCCGACAACGGCTGGTCACTCTTCGGCCTCGCGCAATGCCTACGGTTGCAGAACAAAAACACCGACGAAGCCGCCGCAATTGAGGCGCGTTTCAAACACGTATGGGCCCACGCCGATGTGACGCTCACGTCATCGTGTTTCTGCCAACCGGGCACGTAATTTTTGGTTCACCGCTCGAAGCTGGCGCTGTAAGCGATCAGGTTGCGGCCGCTGATTTTGAGGCGGATATTATTACCTTGGAGGGCGGCGAGATCGGCTTGGTTTTTCCAGCGGATCTCGCAACGCAGGCTGTCGCCGGTCACCGGCACGCACTCCGCCGCGGTGTAGCCGAGATATTCGCCGCCGTAGCCGGGGCGTTTGATCGCGACGGTGACTTCGCCGGCGCAGACGAAGTTTAAAAACAGGCGGCCGCCCGGACAAACGATAGGGAGCGTGGCGAAGGCGCCGTCGTGTTCGGTTTGTTGGCCGACGAGGCGATTTTTGCGGAAGGTCGCGTACGCGAGCGCGGGGCGTTGCGCGGGGTTGCCTCCGGTGTCGGCGGCATCGTGCCGATCGGCCGAAGCGTAGTAGTAATAACGAAATTCGTCGCCGACGAGAATCGGCTCGGCGAGGCCGACGTAAGCGCCGCCGCTGTCGTAGCTGCCGGGCGGGCCAGGTTGGAGCAGATGCGGGCGTGACGGCATGCGCTGCCAGTTGAGGTTGTCGCCGCTTTCGATGAGCTCGACCCACGTCGTCTGCGTGGTGAGGTCGTAGAGATTGAGAAAGCCGAGACTGCGGCCGCAGAGCGTGAAGGCGGATTGGTTGTAGAAATTTGTGCCGGTGTGGTCGCCGTGGTCGGGCGTGAAAATCCACTGCGGTTCGCTCCACGTGCGGAAATCGGCGCTGTGCGCGAGCATGCGGCTGCGGTGGTTGCCCTGACGGTCTTTGAGAAACGCGTAGTAGTGGCCGGTGCGGCGGTCTTGCCAGAGCGAGGAGGCGTCTTGCGACGGCAGGACCGTGCCGGTGAATGTCCAGCGCAGGCCGTCGGGCGACACGAACAGCGCGCAACCGGTGAGGTCGGCATTTTGCGGGTCGAGGTGAAACATCATCAACTTGTAGCGTCGCTGCGGGTCGGGTTCGTGGAGGTCTTCGATGACGGAAGGTGAGTCGTTGTAGTAAGCGGCCCAAGTGAGGACGATGTTGTTGCCGGGAAATTCGTTTTGAAAAAATTGATTCACGGCGGGGCGACGCCAGACGAAGCCGTCGTCGGATTCGGCGTAGCAGACGACGCAGTGGCTACGGCCCTGCATGGAATTATCGACGAGCACGGCGCCGGCCTGCGCGCCGGGAAAATCCGTGCTGTAGAAAAATTTGAATTTCCCGTCCACCTGCGAGCGGAGGACGCTGCCCCAGGCCACGCCGCTTTTTTCCCAAGGCATCTCGCTTTCAGCACGGGATTTTGCGCGGGTTTTTTCAACGGCTCGAAACGGTCGTAGCAGTTTTTCTTTTCGGTGATGTTGCCCGGGCTGAAGAGTATCTCGCGGAGCACGCCTGTCGGAGTCGAGGCCGGCGCGGGCGCGGCGCTTGCGGCGGTGAGCGAGCTGCGCGCGAGGGGCAGGGTGGCGGTGAGGAGCGCGGTTTTTTGGAGAAAGGTGCGGCGGGTGGAAATCATGTTGGGGAAACGCAGAGACGGTTGGGGCGGGACCAGCGGATGCGTGCGAGAAGCAGATCGCCGCGGATGCCGTTTTTCGGCTGCCACTCGCCGACGGTGACCCACGATTCGTCGGGTGAGACGTGAAGCGGGTGAAAGTTGCCCATGATGGCGACGCGGTCGGGGTCGTTGACGCCATCGCCGACGAGTGCGAGGACGACGCGCTCGGTGGCACGGTTGAGGCGGAGCGTGACGGGATCGACTTGCGCCATCCAAAGCGGGGAGCGCCAGCGCAGGACGTTGCGGTTGATCGGATCTTTGCGCGTGTAGACGAGCCAGAGCGCGTCGGAGTGGGCGAGCCAATGCTGTTGCGTGGTGGACATCGCGAGCGGTTCGCCGTCGTCCCACGCCCAGGCTTGCTTGGGTGTCCACGTGAGGCCGTCGGGGCTCACGCAGACGTAGCCGCGTTCGTCCTCGGCGCGGATGGTGAGAAAATAACGCCCGCCAAATGCGGTGATCGAAGGCTCGAGCAAGCCGCGGCCGCTGGTGGGGGCGATTTCGGTGCCGACGTGTTTCACCGTAAGCGTGACGCCATCGAAGCCGCAGATCACGCTCGAGAGCGAGCGAGCTTGGGCTTTGGTGGCGCCGTGGCTGAAGGCGAGGAGGATGTCGCCGTTGGGCAAAACGACGCGTTGGCCGCAGTTGTTAGTGTAGATGGTGGCGCCGCGCGGGTCGGCCCAGAGTAATTTGCGGCGCGGGCCCCACTCGCCATTACGCCACACGGCGTACACGGGCCAGCGTGGCGGTTGATTCGCGGAAAATTTAGGCCCGCGATAATTTACGCTGTGACCCAGCGCGAGGACCGTGCGGGTGGGTTGATGCCACTCGGGCACGACGTCGCACACGCCTTCTTCAAAACCATCAGCGAGGGGAATGCGGCCGAGCGGCTCCACGGGCGCGGGCTCGGTCCACGTGCGACCGACGTCGGCCGACATCATGTGTTGCAGCGGGCCAAACATATCCGAGCCGGCGATTTCTTGCAGCGTCATCAACACCGCAGGTTGGTTTTTTCCGGGCACGAGGCACGCGCGCGGATGAAACCACGTCGGGCCTTGGCCGTCGCGGCCGCGACGCAGCGTGATTTTTTCAACCGAGGTGATTAATTCCTCAGCCGCCGCAGTTTTCGTTTTCGATGACGCCGCGCGCAGGTGCGGACACGCCAAGCCCGCGAAACCTGCGGCTAACGTAGCGGTGAAACTCCGGCGGGTAAAAAGGTGCGGGGGGCGAGACATGATGGGCGACGAAGAAAACGAAGGATCCAGAAAACCAATCGCTGCGTTGAGCTGAAGCGCTGCGTTCCAGCGTGGCGAGCCCAGGCTGCGACAAATTCCCAGAATCGAAGTCTCGACGCCCGCGGGCAAACCCGGGCAACGTCGAGCACCCCTCCCGTTATGCCCATGAAGAAAACCTTATTGTTTACGCTCGCGCTCCTCGTCGATTTTTCCGCCCGCGCGGCGACTCCGCCGAATATCGTCCTGATTTTCTCCGACGATCACGCCTACCAAGCCATCAGCGCTTACGGCGACGCGCGCAAACTCATCGAGACGCCGAGCATCGACCGCCTCGCCCGCCAAGGCATGCGCTTTGATCGCTGCCTCGTGACCAACTCCATCTGCGGTCCCTCTCGCGCCACGATTCTCACCGGAAAATACAATCACCTCAACGGATTCGTGAATAACACGAACACTCAATTCGACGGTTCGCAGCCGACGTTCCCCCAGATTCTCCAAAAAGCCGGCTACCAGACGGCGATGATCGGCAAGTGGCACCTCAACTCCGATCCCACCGGTTTCGATTTTTGGCAGATCCTCCCCGGCCAGGGCATTTATTATAATCCGCCGATGATTCGCATGGGCAAAACCGTCGCGACCAAAGGCTACGTCACGGACATCGTCGGCGACCTCTCGCTCGAGTGGCTCAAAAATCGCGACAAAACCAAACCGTTTCTCCTCATGAGCCAGCACAAGGCGCCGCACCGCGAGTGGTCGCCGGCGTTGCGCCACCTCGATTTCGATGGCGACCGCGTTTATCCCGAGCCCGCGACGTTGTTCGACACGTACGCCGGTCGCGGCGCCGCCGAGCGCGATCAGGACATGACGATCGAAAAAACCTTCACCGACCTCGACGCGAAACTCGTCGCGCCACCCGGCCTCTCGCCCGAGCAACGCGCCGCGTGGGACGCCTATTACGAGCCGCGCAACGCGAAGTTCCGCGCCGCCAAACTCACCGGCCCCGACCTCCTGCGCTGGCGTTATCAACGCTACCTCCACGACTACCTCGCGACCGTAAAAGCCCTCGATGAAAACGTCGGCCGCGTGCTCGATTACTTGGACCAAGAAGGCCTCGCGGAAAACACCGTCGTGATCTACGCGAGCGACCAAGGATTTTATCTCGGCGAACACGGTTGGTTCGACAAACGCTGGATCTTCGAAGAGTCCGTGCGCACGCCGTTGATCGTGCGTTGGCCTGGTGTCACCAAACCCGGCACCGCTACCGCCGCGCTCGTTTCCAATCTCGATTTTGCCGAGACTTTTATCGACGCCGCGGGTTTGCCCCAGCCCGCCGACATGCAAGGCCGCAGCCTCAAGCCGCTCCTCGCCGGCCAGACTCCCGCTGATTGGCGCACGGCGTTTTACTATCAATATTTCGAGTACCCCTCGCCCCATCGCGTGCGGCCGCACTACGGTGTGATCACCGACCGCTTCAAACTCGTACGCTTCGAAGGCTTCGGCGAAGACTATTGGGAACTCTTCGATCGCGCGCGCGACCCGAATGAAATGAAGAGTGTTTACGGCGAGTCTTCGTACGCCGACATCACCGCTGAATTGAAGCAGCAACTCACGCGCCTGCGCCGCGAATTGAAAGTGCCTGAGGTCATTCCGACTTCGTGGTATGGCAATCCGCCGGGCACGGGAAAAGGCGCCAAACAAAAAGCGAAGGCGGCCGCCGCCGAGAAAAAACCTTAAACAAAACCCGGTGCGTCGTTTACCGAAAATCGCGCCGCAGGGTTCGACTCGAGCGGCGGATTGTGACTTATTCGGCGCATGACATCCCGATTCTTACCCCTGTTAGCGTTGGTTGGTTTTTCGGTCGCAGTGAGCGCGGTGGCGGCGCTGCCTGAGGCC
>CAJAFD010000464.1 GCA_903938935.1 uncultured Opitutia bacterium | reverse complement strand
TGCATCTTATCCACGAGCAACTTTAAGCATTCGACCTGGACCTTGGTGCGCGGAAAACCATCGAGGATGACGCCGTCGCGAAATTCTTCGTGCAACAACCGGCGTAGTAGCAACCCGATCACCTCGCGGTCGCCGACCATGTTGCCGCCGTCCTTGAGCCGTTTGGCTTCAGGCGTGTCGAGCAACGCGCTGATGACGACCGGATCACAGGTTAGACCGCGCGCTTGGGCGATGAAGCGGGTGTTGGTGCCTTTGCCGGCGCCGGGGGCACCGCCGAGGAGGATGAATTCCTTGGGGAAACGCAGATTTTCGCGGCCGAATTCCGCCTGAAGATCGGACCAGACCGCGCTGAAAATCAGCTGGGCGTCTTTGATCTCGAGATCGGCCACGCGCGGCGGAGGAACGATGGGGCCGGTTTCAGACCGGGGAGAAGGATTGCTGGGAAGCGCCATGGCGGGTTTTGAAGGTTCAGGCGTAGAGACTTTATCGACGGCATTCGACTAAAGAAAAAAATCTTTAGCCGCCGCCGCCGGGAACCTCGTGGGCCTAGTTGGGTCTTAAGCGCTATGTTGCGCCCGGATTCCCAGCCTGCGCGTAAGTTAAATCCCTTCATGCCCGCGCTTTCGGTCTTGGCCCTGCGCTTTTTCAAATAACTCCCGACCATGCGTGTCCTCATTGCCGACGACGAGCCTTCGATCCGTAAAACCACGCGGATTGTCCTCGAGACCGCTGGTCATACCGCCGTCGAGGCCGCCACCGGGGCCCGCGCGCTGAAGGTTTTGGGCGATGAAGTTTTCGACGCGGTGTTTCTTGATTTAAAACTCGGCGCGGAGGACGGGCTCGATGTGCTCGCGCGGATGTTGCACCTGCAACCCTCGGTCGCGGTCGTGATGTTCACCGCGTACGCGAACATCGCTACGACGGTGGAGGCGATGCGCCGCGGGGCGTTTGATTTTATCCCGAAACCTTTCACGCCGGATCAGATCCGCGCCGTGCTCGCCAAGATTGAAAAAGCCGCGACGCTCCAAAATCGCGTCCGCGCCCTCGAATCCGATCTCGTCGCCGAAGCGCCGCCCATCGCGCTGGAATCAGCCGAACCCGTCATGGCCCGCGCTCTCGCGATGGCGTTTAAGGCGGCGGAGAGTCCCGCGAGCCTGTTGTTACTCGGCCCCAGCGGCACCGGCAAAAGCCTACTCGCGCGCGCACTGCATCGGCGTAGCGCGCAACGCGACGCCGCTTTTGTGACGGTCAACTGTCCGTCGCTTTCGCGCGAGTTGTTGGAGAGCGAGTTGTTCGGTCACGTGAAGGGCTCGTTTACCGGCGCCGTCGCCGATACCGTGGGCAAAGTCGCCGCGGCCGCGGGCGGGACGTTGTTCCTCGACGAGATCGGCGAACTGCCGCTCGCCATCCAGCCCAAGCTGTTGCGACTTCTCCAGGAGCGCGAATACGAACGCGTGGGTGAGACAACGCCGCGTCGCGCGCAAGTCCGCGTCATCGCTGCGACGAACCGCGATCTCGCGGCCGAGGTGAAGGCGGGGCGTTTCCGGGAAGATCTTTTTTATCGGCTCAACGTCATCGCGGTGACGTTGCCCGCCTTGCGCGAGCGGCCGGGCGATTTGCTGGCGCTGGCGGAAAGTTATCGTCGGCATTTTGCCGCGCGTTTGGGCAAAAAAATCATCGCTTACGCGCCCGCCGTGAAAGCGGCATTCGTGGCGTACGGGTGGCCCGGCAATCTCCGGGAATTGAGCAACGTCGTGGAACGCGCCGTGATCCTCGCGGCTCATGAAACGATCGAGCTGGCCGATTTGCCGGATACCTTGAGCGCGCCGATCGATGCCGCGATCAACGTCGGTGCGCGCGTCACGGTGGATGCGCTCGAGACGGAGCACCTGCGTCGGATTCTTGCGACCACGGCGACGCTGGATGAAGCCGCGCGCATTCTCGGCATCGATCCGGCCACGTTGTACCGCAAGCGCCAGAAACTCGGCCTGCTTTAAACGCACCCGCTCGCGATGCTGCGTACCCGCCTCTACCTCGGTTTATTGCCGTTTCTGTTGCTGTTGCTCGCGACGGGCAGCTACGCGGTGATCGTGAGCCGACAATTCACCGGCTCGATGCAACGCGAGTTGATCGCGGACTACGCGGCGGTGTTGGCCAGCCAGCGGATGCGCGCGGCGGCCACGGCGATGAGTCGCGCGACATCCGTTTCGGCCCGCTCAGATCCGGTCGAGGCTCAACGGCTTTTTGATGACGCGCGCGCGGCGTTTACGCGTGAGCTCATGGCGCAATCGGCCGCCGCAGCGGCCGGTTCACGCGCGCCCTTGATCGCGGCGCTTGATGAAGCGTTGCACGATTATACGCAGCAGGCCGGAGCGGCCCTGCGTTTGGGCGGGCCCGGTTCGCTGCCGACGACGCAACGTCTCGAGACCGCGCTTTATCGACTCTTCGCCGCCATCGAAGAACTCAACCGCCGTGACTACGCCGCTGCGTTGGCAACCGCGGCGCGCGCTGAATCTCTCGCGACCACGACGCTGTACGTTGTGCTCGGCGGCATCGCAGCGGCGTTGCTCCTTTCGTTGGTTTTGGCGTGGCGGTTTTCAAGTTTTCTCCTGCAACCGATTCAGGAACTCACCGCTTCGGTACTCGCCATCGGCGATGGCAATCTCGACCAGGAAGTGCCGGAGCGTTCGCGGGACGAACTCGGGCAACTCGCGCGCGCCTTTAACCACATGTCCGCCAAACTCCGCGCATACCGTGATGCGACGTTGGCCCATGTCGTACGCACGCAGCGCACGATGGAGGCGACGCTCACGTCGGCGCCGGATCCGGTGTTTGTTTTGGAGAACGACGGTACGCACACGGTACGCAATCCCGCGGCCGATCGCCTCGTGCAATCACCGGATTTCCCCGCGCGTTTTCCACCGGAGCTCGCCGAGCCGCTCGCGCAGGTGATGGCGTCGGGCCAGCATTATTTACCCACGGATTATCGCCACGTCGTCTCCTTCCGCGTGGATCGCGAAGTGCGGTATTACCTGCCGCGCATCCTCGCGATCGGCGACACGCTCACGGCCTTCAAGGGTGCTGCGATCATTCTTCAAGATGTGACCCAGTTTCGCCTACTCGATGATGCTAAAACAAATCTCGCGGGCACCGTCAGCCACGAGCTCAAGACTCCGCTCACGAGCCTGCGTCTCGCGATTTATCTTTTGCTCGAGCAAAACGTCGGTGCGCTCGCACCGGCGCAACGTGAGTTGCTC
>CAJAFD010000463.1 GCA_903938935.1 uncultured Opitutia bacterium | reverse complement strand
GGGTTGATTTGCCTAGGCGTGGATTTAGGTGCGACAGAATTCGGGTTCGGCTGGTCGGGGTTCGAGGCCGGAGCGGTTGCATTGGCTGCACCGGAGGCCGCACCCTTAGACGCGGCGTTTTGAATCGCTTCCACATTCACTTCGATGCCCGAGCTCGCAGCCGTCGCGACGGCTGCATTGGTGATCGCACCGGTGACTTGCTGCGCGGCGGCCGGATTCGCAGCGCTCAATGTTTGCACCGCGCCTTGCACAGCGGCCTCAGTGAGCGTCGCCACCGCTTCGCCCGTCGCTGCGCCAAAGACGGCTGAGGTCGGCGCTGCAACTGCTTGAACTGCCTGCTGCATGAAATTCGCCGCCTGCTCCGGCAAGGCCGCCGAGGCCGCATTCAAAACCGAGGCCAAAACGGCTAAGGCCGAAGCGGACGTTTCAACTGCGCTCGAGCGCATCGACACCTGCGCGGCGACAACCGAGACTGCCGCCGCGATGTCCTGAGCGAGCGCGGGATTCGATGCGATCGCCGCGGCCAACGTCGTCGTAGCCGCACCATTCACCGAAGATGTCCCGACGGGAATCGACAGACTCCTGCCACCACCAAGATCGAGCGTGACCTGTCCACTCAACGTCGCGATCGAAGAGCCCATGACATCGACGCGGACCGCGTAAACCGTCCCGCGCGCCGCCGCGACGCCTTTGGGCGTACGCACGCCGTAGCGATTGATCGTCTTTCGCGCAGGATCCAGCGTGGAAAGCACTTTACCCTGTTTTAAATTCAACGTGACCGTCTGCTCGGTGATGACATCGCCGTTTTTGATCAGCTGTAGTTTTTCCACGACTAACGTTGAAGTCGGGTTAACCGTAACGATGGCGCCCGGCAATGTCTCGATCGTCAGCTCAGAGCCGGCCCCCGTCGTCACGGTGGCGCCCTCGGGAATCAAAGAATTTACCGCGAGCCGAATCACGGTGCTGCCTCCGGCGAGCGTCATTTCGGCCAACCCCGTCGCCTTGATCACCCGGGCCTCGTAGGCGCGGGTCAGGCTCGTGATGCTGAAGAAAAGCACCGCCACCAGAAGCACGCGCGTAGAAAAGTTCATCGAGGCCACACCACGACTAAGAACCCAAGAAGCGCGACATTCCAACGCAATTAGCGCTTCCCGCCACAGGCCAGAAACATGCCGCGGGCGACTGACGACTTCAGCCGCCCGCAGACCTTAAACGGATCGCCGTTAAGTCACGGTTTGGCGCGGTCAACGCGACGCGATGGCTTGCGTGCGGATATGCAGATCGGACGCGATGTTGCCGACGCGCATCGCGTAGTCGTGGCTGCGGCGCGGCGCGCGTCCGCGTACGGTTGCGTGCAGACCGGCGTTCCACGCCAGCGCGACGTTGTAGACCGAAGGCTCCAGCCCATTTTTCACCAAACGTTCGCATAACCAATTATAGTGCTGCACGGCGACATGATCAGAATAACGCCGATTCAACGCATCGGTAAACGGACGCCGGGTATGTTGAGCCCAAGTCGCAGCGCGAAATTGATACGCACCCAGTTCACCACACGGCCCAGGCCGTTTCAAATCGCGGGGATTTTCAATCTGATGAATCGCTTCGAGCGTGATAGCGCGGGGCAACGCCGATACCGGAGTAGAACTCAAACCAATCAACGCGAGCGAAGTCCAAAACCAAACAACGCCGCGGATTTTTTTTATGCTGGGGATAATCGTGTTCACCCTTCCATCGACCTAAACGCGCAAAAGTAAGTTCGCGGGAAATTCCACAAAATCTCTGGGCCGCAGAGGAACCGCAACGCACTGCATTTTGCACGGCGCAGATTCGCTCATGATTCAATGTCTTTTTACATGACATATAATTGTTTTAATGCGGAGCCTCACCCACTCACTAAAATCAAGCTCGTACGCCACGAGGGCTCCGGCCCATCTTGAACCATCCTAGTTTACCCTGCCTCCCATGAAATCCACCCGACGTAATTTCCTAAAATCCTCCCTCGCCGCGTCTGCCACTGCGGCGCTCGCCACCGGCATGAGCGCCCGGGCCGCTCAAACCAGCCCATCCGCCGCGGCCCGTGATTACTACGAATTACGCGCGTATCGATTAAAACCCGACACTTCTAGCGCCGTCCTCGAAAACTATCTGGAAAAAGCCCTCATCCCTGCCCTGAACGCCCGTGGTCTCGCCAACGTCGGTGTCTTCACCGAGGTCGAGGTGGACAAAAAAGCCGTCACCGCCAAACCGAAGATCGGCACGCCCACGGCGCCCGTCGCGATCTGGATGCTCATCACCCACCCGTCGCTGGAATCATTCACACAAATCAGCGCCGAGCTCAATACCGACGCCACGGTACAAGCCGCGGCCCCTGAATTTTTTCGGACGCCAAAATCAAATCCGGCCTACGATCGCGTCGACACGTGGCTGCTACGCGCCTTCGCCGGAATGCCCAAACTCGCCGTTCCCGCATTCTCCAAAAATAAAACCCCTAGCCGCATTTTTGAATTACGCGATTACGAGAGCCACAGCGAAGAACGCGCCATCAATAAAATGGCCATGTTCAACGACGGCGAAATCTCCCTCATGCAAGACCTCGGGATGTCGCCGGTATTTTTTGGCCAAGCTCTAGCCGGCCCCAACCTACCCCACCTGCGCTACATCACCTGCGGTCCCGATCTCGCCACGCACCTGGGTAATTGGAAAAAATTCGGCCCCGATCCGCGTTGGGTCAAAATGAAGGACCAACCCACCTACAAAGATAACACGTCTAAAAACACCGCGCGCTTCATCGTTCCCACCGCGTATTCCCAAATCTAAGTCCGCTTGGGTGCTGCCCGACGCGCCTGACCCGCGCATCTGGTCCGCGTATCTGCAACCGTTAGCCAAACCGCTCGCCTTTTAGGCCAGCGGTTTTTTTGCGTCCGCTCGGGGCAATAACCTCCGCAAAATCCGTCCGCTGCCGCGGATCATTTCTAACTATTCGGTTGCGGAAACTTTTGATGACCAACTCGGGAATAACAAAGTCATTCTGAGCCTGCGCCCCATAAGGTAATTTAGTTGCATGCAGCAGGGCCGCTTAAACCTGAAAATCACGACTGATTACGCTGGTCTAGTATTTAATCCACTCGAGCCCCGCCCATCCGTCTCAGGTCGGATTTTAGCCCCAACCACCGCCACCAAGCGACTGAACCACAAAAGACGCGCGGCTCGTTCGAGTCAGCCGCTTCGGAGCTACGAAGATTTACCTTTAAGGCGAACGCGTCCGATTCGCCCCACCGCTCGAACTCCTGCTGCGTGCCGGCGGTGCCAGAAAACCAGCGTAAAACCTCCATGTTAGTCGCATCACGCGGAGGCGCCAAACCCTCCATGCTAGCTGTGGGAAGTCGAGACCTCCCCCTCATCGTTGGCGGCCAAATCAAAGGTGGCCTGTACCAACTCAGTCCCAACTGCCGCACCCTAGCCCGCCTTGCTGAATTACCCACGTGGCTCTCAAATTTAGCTGATTCGTGCCTCACCCAGCGAAAAACCCTGCTCGCCGAACTCCAAAACGGCAACACGCACCACCCCAAAGGCGAGATCAGTGAAAGTCGCGGCCACATCCTGATCGATGCCGAGCGCTACACGTCGTTTAACATGCCTGCAGTCGGCGTGGATCTCCAAATCATGGAGCGACTCCTCACTCAACCACCGGCCCAGATCATGTTTTTCGTGTATCGCACCGGCTATCGTTTGCACGAACGTTGGGGCATCAGTTGGAACACGTTCTTGGCGAAAAGCGAAGTCGTCGTCGGAGAAGCGCCGTTCATGCCGCAGCGCATGGTGTGCGTCAAAGACCTCGAATACCGAGGCTAGACCACAAACCGAGAAAACGCGGTGCCTAACCACCGGATCAGTGGCGGCGCCCCAGTCCAAAAACGATCACGCGCAATCCAGCTAAATGGGTCAAAATATGAAGCCGCCGCATCCGCCACGATATCCGCCAGTCGCGATCGAAGCGCCCAGCCCGGCTTCAACGCATGTTCCGCTACGGCGAAAGCGGTTGGCAAAGTAACCTCGTGAATCCCGGCCCGCGCCAGAAAATCTCGGCCCAACACTTAATCCTCCGGCGTCGCGGACGCCATCCATCTGAGCACATATCGCCGTTCTTGAGTAAAACCCTCGCCACCGCACCCCGAGCCTGCTCGCTTTTCCTCGGCTCAGTTTACCCCACTTCACCCCATGCATTGGTCACAGACTTACGCACCCCTGGGAGGCATCGGCGTTTCCGCACTCGTCGCCGCGATTCCCGTCATCATCCTCCTCGGCCTGCTCGCGTTTTGGCATGTGCGGGCTCATCTCGCGGCGCTCATCGCCCTGACACTCGCGGCCGGTGTGGCCGTAGGCGTCTACGGCATGCCCTGGAAACTCACGCTCGCCGCCGCTGGCTACGGCGCCGCTTTCGGCCTCATGCCGATCGGGTGGCTCATCCTCAACGCGATCTTCATTTACCAACTCTCCGTCGAAACCGGCCAGTTCGCCGTGCTCCAACGTCAGATTGCGGGCGTCTCCGGTGACCGCCGCATCCAAGCGCTGTTACTCGCATTTTGCTTCGGCGCCTTCATCGAAGGCGCGGCGGGATTCGGCGCGCCAGTCGCGATTTCCGGCGCGTTGATGATCGGCCTGGGCTTCAAACCGCTCGAAGCCGCCAAACTCGCTCTCATCGGCAACACCGCGCCGGTCGCTTTCGGTTCGCTTGGGATTCCCATCACGACACTCGCGCCGCTCACGGGTCTCGACGTGCTTTCGCTCAGCGCGATGGTGGGCCGACAACTCCCTTTCTTTTCGCTGCTCGTCCCGTTCTGGCTCGTAGCCGCCCAATGCGGCTGGCGCGGCATGATCGCGGTCTGGCCCGCGTGCCTGGTCTCGGGCGCAACCTTTGGCACGATGCAATTTCTGGTGAGTAATTTTCACGGCCCTTGGCTGGTCGACATCGTGAGCGCCGCCGTCGCGATGTTCGCCGTCGTGGTGTTGATGCGCTTCTGGCGCCCCGCCGAGGAATCCTTTAATCCGCCCGCACATGAGGTTGCCGCCGCCGCGAACCACGCGACGACGACCGCGGCGGCATGGAAGGCATGGATCCCTTGGATTTTTCTCACCGTTTTCGTCTTCATCTGGGGTCTACCGCAGGTAAAAACGGCACTGAACCATCTATTCGCACCCGAGTTCAACGTGCCCGCACTCCACCTCGCGGTGGAAAAAATGCCGCCCGTCGCACCCACTCCTACACCAGAAAAAGCGGTCTTCGTCCTCAATCTTCTTTCCGCCACCGGCACCGCCCTCCTGCTCGCAGGTATCGGCGCGGCCATCGCGCTCGGCGTGGGTCTGCGACGCACCGCGACAATTTATTGGCAAACATTACTGCGCGTACGCGTTTCGCTGCTCACGATTTCTGCCATGCTCGCGCTCGGGTACACGACGCGCTACAGCGGCACCGACACGACCTTGGGGCTAGCTATGGCCAACACGGGTTGGCTGTTTCCGTTTTTCTCCCCGCTCATCGGATGGCTCGGGGTCGCGCTCACGGGCAGCGACACGTCCTCCAACGTGCTTTTCGGCAACCTCCAAAAAGTCACCGCCGAACAACTCGGCTTTTCCCCGATCCTCACGTGCGCCGCCAACAGCTCGGGCGGCGTCATGGGCAAAATGATCGACGCCCAGAGCATCGTCGTCGCGAGTGTAGCCACTGGCGGCCACCCGGAAAGTCCCGCCGCGGGCACGATTTTGCGCGCCGTCTTTTGGCACAGCATCGCCCTCGCAGTCCTCGTGGGCATACTCGTGATGCTCCAAGCCTATGTGTGGCCCGGGATGATTCCGGCGCTGAAACCCTGACTCAGTCTCGCGCGGCGAGCGTTTTCCTTACCATCCGCGCCATCGACTCCTCTGGATTGAGTTCGGTCACACGGGCGACGTCGACCCACGCCAATTCTTTCGACTCGTTCGCGGCCCGCACCAGCGGCTCATCCGCGTCCGCTTCG
>CAJAFD010000462.1 GCA_903938935.1 uncultured Opitutia bacterium | reverse complement strand
TAAGCGCGGTGCGGCCGAGTTCGATCGCCACCAAGTCCGCATACCCCGGATTTAAAGGTGCCGCCCAGCGCGCCAGCGGTCCGAGCCACGTTGGCAACAACGCGAAGCGCTCGGGCACACTCGCGCTCAGCAAACCCGGAGCCGACGCGAGCCGCAACACCATCGGTTCATCTGGGACGAGGTCGAGCCGCCCAGCCCCGATCTGTAGCCCGAGCGCTTTGCTCCAGCCCAGTTGCAACGCGCCCTGCACGCGGCCCTGCGCCTCGGCCAAACCCGTGGGCACGAGCGCCACCACGTCGGCCAAGCCGATGCGCCGCATCTGTAAAGCCACCTGAATCACCGGCGGCGATAGCGGCAACGTAAACGGCGCCGCTTCGATTTCGCCGCCAGCAATCTCCACGCGCGCTTCCTCGATTTGCGGCAAAAGCTGTTCGTCCATGCGCGCCCGCACGATTAAATTACGCGCCCCAAAACGCCCGGTCGCGATCGTGCCGATCGACAATCGCAGCGGACTCACGCTCGACCAACGCGCCGCGTTTTGCGCAAAAATAAAATCTCCTACCAACGCGATGTCCTCCAACGCCCAACCTTGCGCCGCATGCCACACCGCACCGCGCCGCCACTCAAGCGTCACGCGACCCTCGAGTTGACCGCTCCGGATAACCCCATCGCCACGCAATTCAATTTCTCCCTCAGCCACGGCGCCCACGAGCGCCGGACTAAGCTGCGGCGCGAGTCGCGGGAGCCACATAGCCGGATCCAAACGACCTTCGCGCAGAGTCCACGAGCCCGCGTCGAGGTTGGGGTCGATGGCGACACGCATCTGGATACGCGCACCCGGCGCGTCAGCGAAAAGCTGCAGCTGCAAGCGCGCATCAGCCACGGTCGTGAGTTCGACGCGCCAGACGAGTTCGGGAGCCCAAGAAAATTTCAAAGCTTTCAGCGTGCCCCCAAGTTCACCGGCGAGCGTTGGCCCCACCGGTGACTGCGCTTGAGCCGGGGCCCAAGCGAGTAGCCCGCAAAGGGCGAAGAAAAAAACGGGACGATAAAAGCGCATCGGGCGTGGGCCGACGCATGACTTGGCGGAGCCCAGCGCGGCTGCCAATCCCCAAGCGCAGTCGTCGGCGCCGGGCATGAGCACCCGGTGCGACGAGCGGCTCAAACCACCGGCACGGCGGGGAGATGCCAAATCTCTTCGGCGTATTCTCGAATGGTGCGGTCGCTGGAGAATTTGCCGAGGCGGGCGGTGTTGAGGATCGCGGATTTCGCCCAACCGGCGCGGTCGCGATACGCGGCGTCGACTCGGGCTTGGGCGTCGCAATACGCGCGAAAATCGGCGAGCACGAGGAAGGGATCGCCTTGGTGCAGCAGCGAAGCATGCACCGCGGAAAACGCGCCGGTTTCACCCAGGGTCCAGTAATCGCTGCCAAGCCAATCGATGACGGCGCGGAGTTCTTCGTCGGCGTGGTAGTAATCCCAGGGGTTGTACCCTTTGGTCCAAAGGGCTTCGACCTGATCGACGGTGAGGCCGAAGATAAAAATATTTTCCGCGCCGACTTCTTCACCGATCTCGACGTTAGCACCGTCGAGGGTGCCGATCGTGAGCGCGCCGTTGAGGGCGAGTTTCATGTTGCCGGTGCCCGAGGCTTCTTTGCCGGCCGTAGAAATCTGCTCGGAGAGATCGGCGGCGGGGATGATTTTCTCCGCGAGCGAGACGCGGTAGTTGGGCAAAAAGACGACTTTGATTTTTCCGCCGATGCGCTCGTCAGCGTTGATGCGGGCGCCGATGGTATTGATCGCGCGAATGATATTTTTCGCGACGTCGTAACCGGGCGCAGCCTTGGCCGCGAAGACAAAAACGCGCGGGACGATATCGAGCGCGGGGTTCTGCAATAAGCGGCGGTAGAGCGCGAGAATGTGGAGCAGATTCAGGTGCTGCCGCTTGTATTCGTGGAGGCGTTTGATCTGAACGTCGAAAAGCGCATCGGGCGAAACGTCGATACCGCACTCGGCTTTGATGACGGCGGCGAGTTCCGCTTTATTGGCGCGCTTGATGGCCATGAATTCGGCCTGAAACGCGGCGGAGTCCGCCGATTTTTCGAGGCCACGAAGCTGGGCGAGGTCACGCACCCATGCGTCGTTGCCGAGCGTGCGGGTGATGAGCGTGGAGAGGCGCGGGTTGCACTTAAGTAGCCAACGGCGAGGCGTGATGCCGTTGGTTTTGTTTTGAAATTTACCGGGAAACAGGGCGTCGAATTCGGGGAAAAGATCTTTTTTGAGCAACGCGGTGTGCAGTGCGGCGACGCCGTTGACGGCGTGGGAACCCACAACGGAGAGATGCGCCATGCGGACCATTTTCGGACCCTCTTCGTCGATGATGGAGCAGATACGTTTCTTGTGATTGTCGCCGGGCCAGCGGGCTTCGACGGCGACCATGTGATGCACGTTGATCTCGTAGATAATCTGAAGATGGCGCGGTAGCACGCGCTCGAAAAGCGGCACGCTCCAACGCTCGAGCGCCTCGGGCAAGAGCGTGTGATTGGTGTAGGCGAAGGTCGCCGTGACGATCGGCCAAGCGCGCGCCCAGGGAAGGCCCTCTTCATCGAGCAATATCCGCATGAGCTCGACGACCGCGATGGCCGGATGCGTGTCGTTGAGTTGGACCGCGACTTTATCCGCAAAATTGTCCCAGGAATTCGCGGGATTACGACGATGCCGGCGAATGATGTCGCGCAAGGAACAGGCGACGAAAAAATACTGCTGCACGAGACGGAGCTCTTTGCCATTTTCCGTTTTATCGTTGGGATACAGGACTTTTGAGATGGTCTCGCCGACGGCTTTTTCGCGCACGGCTTCGACATAACCGCCGCTGTTGAATGCGGCCAAATCGAAGTCTTCCGTGGATTTGGAGGCCCAGAGCCGCAGCATGTTGACCGTTTGCGTACCATAGCCAGCGGTGGGAATATCGTGCGGCACGCCTAAAATCGTTTTGGTGTCGACCCAGCGCGGGCGGTAGTGACCGCGGTCGTCGAAGACATTTTCGACGCGCCCGAAGATGCGGACTTCCTGCGTGTATTCCGGGCGAACCACTTCCCAAGGACTACCGAAAATGATCCAGTTATCCGGAGCTTCGACCTGGTGACCGTTCACAAACGACTGCCGGAAAAGTCCAAACTCATAATAGATTCCATAGCCCAGCGCGGGGTAATCCATCGTCGCGAGCGAATCGAGGAAGCACGCGGCAAGACGGCCGAGACCGCCATTACCAAGCCCCATATCAACTTCGGACTCGCGGATTTTTTCAAAATCTTGCCCCAAGCCTTTGAGCGCGGCGTGGGCCGTATCGAGCAGACCCGTGGCCAGGAGGTTATTGCCGAAGAGTCGGCCCATGAGGTACTCGAGTGAAAAATAATAAACGCGGCGCACGTTCTGGGCGTTGTGCACGGCCTGCGTCGCGATCATGCGCTCATGGATTGTATCCCGCACCGCCAGCGCAGTGGCGACCCACCAATCACGCGACGTGGCCGAGGCAGGATGCCGCGCCAGCGTCGAGGTGAGATGCCGCAAAATCAAAGCCCGGAAACTCGCCTCGCTCACGCCGGTATCCGCACCCGCAGCGGGCGCAGAACGAGTGGCAGCAGCGCCAGATGATGTGAGTTGGGATTTAGCGGCAGATTTGGCCATGGTATAAATAGAGCGTACTAACAGGATTCATGCCAGCGTCGGGATGAGTCCGGCGGTTAATTTTTTGCGACAAATCCGATTATTTCTGAAATCGCCGCGCCAACTCGCCATGATTCAGCTCGATAAAGGTAGGGCGGCCGGACGGACTCGACAGCGGGGTACGCGTCGCAAACAACTCGGCGACAAGCGCACGTAACGCTGCTTCCGCAGGCGCGGTCGGCAATCGAATCGCTTTGGCCGCGGAGATACGCGCGAGCTCTTCCCGCGCGAGAGCGAGATTGCCCTCGGGCAGACGACCTTCACGCAGCGCCCCGAGCACATCCCGCACGAAGGGTTCAGCATCCGCCGGCTCCATCCACGTCGGCACGGCTTCGATCCGGAAAAAATTACGCCCAAATTCTCCGATTTCAAAACCGTGACCGCAGAGAAATTTCGTTCGATCGATCAACAACGCCGCAGCGATGGGATCAAGCTCCAGCGGAATCGGTAACAACAGGCGCTGGCTGGGCACCGAGCCGGAGGCGAATTGCGCGACCAATCGATCAAACCAGATGCGCTCATGCGCAGCTCGCCGATCGAGTAAGACGAGCCCAGCCGGCGTCTCGAACAAAGCATAACTACCATGCGCCAGACCGATAAATCTCCATGAGCTCATGGAGATTTCATGACGCGCCTCTCGATTACTCAACTCAGACGCAACCGGCGGCTGGGGACTCGCAGTCGCCACCGGCACCGCTATGGCCGAGCGAATAGGCGCGGGAGTTGTCGCGGCGAAAAATCGCGGCACCGGCGCAGGCACGACGAGCGGCGCCAAACCCGCCGGCAACGTTACCGCTTCGCCGGGCCTAATCGCTTTAGCCTCCACCACCGGTACGACGGGCGCACCGACCTCGCGCAGACGTTGCAACACGCTGCGAATCACAAAGCCACGCACCTGCGGCTCGCTGCGAAAACGCACTTCGCGTTTAGCTGGATGCACGTTGACGTCTACCGCCGCCGGATCGCATTCGAAAAACACGAACGCCAACGGGTACCGCCCCTTCGGCAGCGATTCATGATAACTCTCGATGAGCGCGTAGTTGAGCGTGCGAC
>CAJAFD010000461.1 GCA_903938935.1 uncultured Opitutia bacterium | reverse complement strand
GGCAGTGATTTTTTTAGCAAAGCCGCCGGAATAGGATAACGCTTAGTTTTTAATCCCAAAGCGGTGAGATCGCGCGTGAGGCCGGCGGTGATCGTGTCGTAGTTTTCGCCCGGAGGATTGACGGTCGAGGTGCCGATGAGCGTTTGCAGGCGACGGAGGAGCCCAGCGGCATGGAGATCGATGTAGGCGGCAGGCGTCATGGCGAAAAAGTAGATAATTAACTCAACGCGCGCGCGTGAGTTCGACGTAGGCGAGGCGTGCGATGGTGAGTGTGACCATGGTCAGAAACACCGGGCGGATGAAGCGAGCGCCTTTTTTCACCACGAGCCCGGCACCCAGCCGCGCACCCACAATTTGGCCCGCGACCATCACCCCGCCCGCTATCCAGTCGACTTGGCCCACCACGATGAAAACACCCAGCGAGGCCAGGTTGCTCGCGGCGTTCATCACCTTCGTATGACCCGTCGCCGCCATGAAATCTTGGCCGAGCAACAGCATAAGTGCGATCGTCCAAAACATGCCCGTCCCCGGCCCGAAAAATCCATCGTAGAAACCCAGCCCGATCCCAGCGATAAACCAAAACGCATTCGACGTCATCCGCGGCTCGCGTTTTTCCTGGCCCATCTGCGGGCGAAAAATCGTATAAATTAAAATCCCCGCCAACAGCCACGGGATCAGAAATCCCAGCCGACTGGCATCCATCCGCTGCACCGTCCAAGCCCCCACAAGCGCGCCCACAAAAGTGAGCACCACGCCCAGCCGGCAACGCCGCCAATCCACGACCCCGTGCCGCGCATAATGCACCGCCGCCATACTGCTCCCAAAAAGCGACTGAAGCTTGTTTGTCCCCAACGCCAGCGGCACGGGAAACCCCGCCATCAGCAACGCCGGCAACGCAATCAACCCACCGCCGCCCGCGATCGAATCGATCAACCCCGCGGCTAATGCCGCAAGAAACAACAACGGGTAAATCCAAGGCGCCAATTCCATCGCCCCAACTTCACGACAAACTCCGAAAAACGAAAGCTCGGAGACGACGGACGCCGTTTTTGCGGTATTCGCGCGAGATGATTTTTGACAGGGCCCAACGCCGCGCGCACGCTCCGCCTCCATCATGAGCTTGGCCGACCTCCGCAAAGATTACGCCCTCGCCGGGCTGAATGAAAAAGACCTCGCCCGCGATCCGTTTCGCCAGTTCGAGAAATGGTTTCAAGAAGCTGAAGCCGCCAAAATCACCGAGCCCAACGCCATGACGCTCGCCACCGCCAATCGCGAAGGCCGCCCTTCCGCTCGCACCGTGCTCCTCAAAGGCCTCGATGGCCGCGGCTTTGTTTTCTACACTAATTACGAGGGCCGCAAAGGCCGCGAACTCGAAGCCAACCCACGCGCCAGCCTCGTGTTTCCCTGGATCGTATTGGAACGCCAAGTCATCATCGAGGGCACCATCACCAAGGTCGCACGCGAGGAAAGCGCCGCCTATTTTCACTCCCGCCCCCGCGCCAGCCAGCTCGGCGCTTGGGTCGCGCAACAAAGTGTAGTCATCCCCGGACGCGCCACGCTCGAAGAGGCGATGAAGGCTTTGGAGAAAAAACACGCCGGTGCCGATGTGCCATTGCCACCCAACTGGGGCGGCTATCGCGTGGCGCCAGAAACAATCGAATTTTGGCAGGGACGCCGCAGCCGTTTGCACGATCGCTTGCGTTATCGGCGCGAAAATGACGGCAGCTGGATCGTCGAACGTCTCGCGCCCTGAATTGTTTTAACTCCTTCGGTCGGCCCGCCCTATGCGCATTTTCCTCACCGGCGCTTCTGGTTTGGTCGGAGCGGCCTTCGCCCGCGCCGCCGCTCGTCGTGGCCACGCGGTCACGGGCATTGTCGGTGGTTTCACGGGAGAATTACCCGGTCTGGCCGCGCGCCGCTCGCTGGATCTCGGCGATGAATCCGCCGTGACGGCCGCGCTGTTGGAAGTTTTTCCCGACGCGATCGTAAATTGCGCCGCGATTTCGGTGCCAGAAACGTGTGACGCCGATCCGGCCCGAGCACAGACGTTGAACGTCGCTCTTCCCACCGTGCTCGCGCGCCTCGCGCATCACCTAAGCGCGCGGTTGGTCCATATTTCGAGCGAACAAGTTTTTGACGGTAGCCGCACATCTTCCTACGCGATCGGCGACGCCACCTCGCCGATCAATCTTTACGGCCGACAAAAAATCGAGAGCGAGCGCGCGGTCCAAGCCCAAGCGGCAGAATTCGCGGTAACGCTGCGGGCGCCTCTACTCATGGGCAACAGCCCGGGCGGTAAACGTAGCACGCATGAACGTCTTTTCGCCGACTGGGCCGCGGGACGCCCGGTGAAATTGTATGCGGATGAATTTCGCCAAACGTGCACGGCGGAAAATCTCGCGGAAGTGATGCTCGAGTTGTGCGAGCGCCGTGACGTGCGCGGCGTCTGTCATTGGGCGGGCGCGGAGTTGTTGTCGCGCTACGAACTGGGTCGCCGGATTCGCACGCATTTTAAACTCAGTGAAACCGACGCCCCGATCTCCGCGATCACGCGCACCGAAACACCCGAAGCAGCGAAAAAACGTCAAGCGTGTCTCGCCCTGGATCTCGCGCCGCTGCGCGGTCTTTTGAAAACCCAGCCGCAAACGATCGAAGCTCAATTCGCCGAACTTCACGTGCCCGCGACGAGTCGAGATTGGTATTTTTCGCGGCAATAATTTTTTATGGCGACGATGACTTTGGAGGTTTTGCCCACGCGTACTGGCGGGGCTGCTGAAAACATGGCGACGGATTTTTTATTGCTGCAGCGTTATCCGCGCGCGGAAGCCGCCCGGTTTCGACACTACGGTTGGCGCGGGCCGGCGTGGACATTTGGTTACAGTCAGAAAATCGCCTTCGTGCGCACGCAGTTGCCGGCCGACGCCAATCCCAACGAAGTCTGTCGTCGAGCCACAGGTGGTGGCGTGGTGGATCATCATGAAGATTGGACGTATGCGCTCGTGATTCCGCGTGGTTTTGCGTTCGAAGAATTACGCGCCACGGAAAGTTATCGGCGCGTGCATGAATGCCTGGCGACGGCCGTGCGCGCGCAAGGCGTGCCGGCGGTGGTCAAGACCCACTGCGAACCTCCCGCCGAAGGTGAACTCGCCTGCGGACCAGCGGGCGTGTGTTTTCAACGCGCGGAACTTTACGACGTCGTGCACGGCGACACTGGTGAAAAAATCGCCGGCGCGGCGCAGAAACGGAATAAACGCGGTTTATTATTCCAAGGTTCGCTGTGGCGCCCAGCGGCAGGTGCGGCGGCGATGGATTGGGATCTTTTTGGCGCGACATTCGTCGCCGCGTTGGCGACAGAACTGGGTGCGACCGCCGAAGAAAAACCGTGGCCGGAATTCAACGAAGAAGAACTGAGTGGACTGGTTGAGCAGTACAGCTCAAGCGAGTGGGTGGAATACCGCTGAGGTTACCGTGGATTTTTGCGTTAACCCAAAACAAAAACGCGGCGCAATTATTCGTAACGTTGCGCGCGACCGAGGTAATTGAGCATCCAGATTTCTTTCCACACGCGATAGCGACCTTCGTGCGTGATCTTACCGAAATCTTCGCGCTCGGGATGAGGATGGAGGAAACCTAATTCGGTGTTGAGGCGGTCGAGTTCGCCTTGCGTAGCGTTGAGATCGTAGAGCGGTTCGGTGGTGAACGACGTCTCGACGGCTTTGGCGGCGAGGAGGCGCGCCCGATGCCGAGCGAGCAATCGCGGCAGGGAACGGCTCCAGGGCCGACGTTCCACAAACCAGTTTTCAGGATAAAAACCCGCAAACGGTACCGTGAGATTATCGGTCACATAACGAGCGCCATCGACCGTGAGGGAGGTCAACGTGTAGCAGAGCCCGATCGCGCCGTTGCTCTGCGGGAGAAAAGTAATTTGCACGCGCAACGTCGCCGCCGCGTCTTGATAAACCGAAACCCGCAAATAAAGCCCGCCGCCGACTTCGGCTTTGAGGGCTTGGGTCTGACGAAAACCCTGCGTGCGTAACCATTCGCGGATTTTTAAAAGACGTGGCTGTACCGGCCATTCTTCGCCTGAAGAATTAATCGCGTAGCGCGGAAACAAAGGCAACGGGCTGACGCTGAGTGCGGATATGGCGAGCCAGTTGTAGAGCGTTTCGCCCAAAAACCAGATCAGGAAAAACATGATCGTGAGCACCCAGTAAGGCCGATTGATCAAATCAAAATCGCGGCACAATTGGGCCGCGCCGAAAGCGAACACCAACCACCGCAGCCAACGGTCCGCTATCGCTAAGAGCGGCGAAGCGTAACGTTGATTGAGCTGCCCCAAGACCAACGAAAGGACGATCGCGCCCAAAATAAAATACTGTGTGTCCATCAAAGGTGCGAATCGCTGCGAGCGTACCGCTAAAAGCGAAGCTTAGCTCAATCGCACGGGCATGATCACACAAATGAAGCTTTCCAGCGTTTTGAAAACACCGGGGCTGACTTCATCTTTCACCTCAAAAAATACTTCATCTTTGGTCAGTGCTTTGAGTGGATCCATCAAGAAGGCAGGATTGAAGGCCACTTGAAGATCGGGACCGCTATAACCGATCGCCATCGATTCGTGCGCTTCGCCGAAATCGGAACTCGACGCAAAAATTTCCAACAAGTTGCTGCTGATTTTAATTTTAACCGAATTCGATTTTTCCGAGCACACCAATTGCGCGCGATGGACGCATTGTAGCAGCAACTCGCGTTCGAGTTTGATGCGTTGATGCGTCTCTTTCGGGACGACTTGTTGATAATTGGGGTAATTGCCTTCGACGACTTTGGAATAGAGGTAAACGTGGTCGATCAGGCCGCTGGTATCTTTGTCGGTCGCGATTTGGAAGGCCGCGCGGCGTTCGTTAAAGTTGATTTTAACCTTAGAACCCTTGTCGAGGAGACGGTTGAGCTCGGAGACGGTTTTGGCCGGCAAAATGATCGCACCGGCGCTGGCGGCGGGAACTTCCATTTCTTTGGCGATGAGCGCAAGACGCCGGCCATCGGTGGCCACCAGGGTAAGCTTCTCGTCGCGAAAGTTGAAATAAACGCCGTTAAGGATATAGCGGGTCTCATCGGTAGATTGCGCGTAGGAAACGCTGCGCAACATGCTGATGAGCTCGCTTTGCTCGAGTGTGTAAGCCTTTTCGTCGCCGAATTCGGGCAAGGGCGGAAATTCCTCTTTGCCGATGCCCATGATCTTAAACGTCGAACCTCCCGAAGTAAGCTTAACTTGATGATTAGGAGCACCGTCAAAGGTCACATCCACGCTAGGTAATTCGCGCACGATCGTGGCCAAGCGCTTAACAGGCAAAGTGACGGAGCCCGTTTCTTTGACTTCGGCTTTGATTTTGCAGCGGATGCCAAGATCTAGATTAGTGGTGGAGAGAGAGATCTGATCTTTTTCCGCTTCGATCAGCACGTTGCTCAAGATGGGCATCGTCGCTTTGGAGCCGACGACGTTCAACACTTGGGCTAGGCCGTTGGCGAAATGGTCGCGGTTGATTTTGAATTTCATGGAAATTTAGACGGGGTAAGGAACGAGACGCGTGAGGAAGTTAACAAACGTTAAAAGAATACAGGTTCAATAATGAATTATATCCGTATCACTATGGGCTGCGAATAACCGTAGCAACTGCGTGTTTCCCCTCTGAAAATCTGCAGAAAAAACGCGGTGAAAAACTTTCGGGCTCATCGTGGTAAACGCGGTGTTATTCGCAGGCAGAAAGTTGTTGGTCCGTCGCACGCAGGTTGCTCACACGTTTTTCTCGGGTGCGGCGGGATCCTGCACGCTGGTTTTTAAAAGTCGCGGACGGCGGAGTTGTCGAATGAGGCCAAAAAAAATGTAAGCCAAACACACGATCAGCAACGCGACTTCTTTAAATTGATAAACCAAAAAAGCCAGGATCAGGATCCAGATGAACGGCAATAACTTAGTTTGAGTTTGTAGATCGAGTTTTTTGCCACTCGGGTAGCGCACCGTACTCATCATGAGCACGGCGATTAATAACATTAGAAAAGGAAGAACCAATGCCCAGCGGTTCAACGATTTATCCGATTCCATCAATTTAAGCAAAAATAAGACCAAAGCTGCCACTGTACCTGCGGCAGCCGGTACGGGTAAGCCCACAAAATCCTTAGAAGATTCTTTTTTGTCACGATGCAGGAGTGGATTGGTGATGACGTTGAAACGCGCCAACCTCATCGCAGCACACAAAAGATACACAAAGCCCACAAACCAGCCAATGTTACGAAACCAAGTAATACCTTGGGTCGGCGACAGGATGAAAAAAAACATCATCAAAGCCGGTGCCATCCCAAACGACACCACATCAGCCAACGAATCGAACTCCGCGCCAAACAAAGATTCACGACCACCCATCCGCGCTAACCGGCCATCAAGCATATCAAACGCCGCTGCGCCAAAGATGAACCATACCGCCATGCGATAATGTCCGGCCGGCGTTGCATCGAGGTATTCACCGGTGAGTGATGTTTCAGCCAGACGGGCTTGGATGCAGTTCACTACCGCCATAAAACCGCAAAAAAGATTTCCCGCGGTCATCGCATTGGGCCAGAAGAAGATCCGGCTCGCTTGCGAGACGTTGTAAGGATCTTCGGGATCAGTCGGAACGGATCGGCGCGGCGGGATCATTTTTTTGCGAGGCTTTCGAGGTATTTCCAGAATTTAGAATCATGCTCGAAGAGCTGTTGTTCGGAAACCGGGAATTTATTGCGCAACAGAAAATCTTCGAGGGAATTTTTATGCAGGATGTAGTTCACGTGCAGTTTTTCCCCTTGAGCATCAAAATATAAACGAAAATCCCCCGCTCTCAATCGGTAGAATTCTTTCCCCGCCCGGGAAAAACGGCCCAACGGTTCGCGCGGATGAGCCAGATCGTCCGGTTTTAGTGAACTGATCGGCTCGACGAGATCGAGCTGCAGCAGCTTATCCAGCCGGTTGAGCTCGTGCATCGCCTGCGCGGAAAAAGTGACCTGATACATGGGAAACCAAGAGCTAGTGGACCCACGCCGTTCGGCAACGCTATTTCCCGATAGCGCGCGCTAAAAAGGCGGCATTTTGCGCTGCAAGATCGAACCGCGAGCTAGCACCAAAAACTAAGAAGTTTCAGGCTCGGCTGCGGCGTTATTGAAATCCGCTAAAATCGCCCGCGCGGCATCCGCGTCTTCATCCTCCACTTGCACGCGAAGCCCACCCATCATGTAGTTGTAAACATTGCCCGAAGTCTGCGCCGTGAGTTCTTCCGGAAGATAAGCTTTGATACCGCTGCCGCCGAGGGTGGCTTGCAGGATCTGCGCCTCAATCAGTCGCTGGCAGGTCGCGATCGTCGTCATACCAACAATTTATTTTACCCCTGGCTTTAATTCAAGCCCGGCCACCAAAGCTTCGGACTGGTGATCCTGCAAGGTCGACGTCACGGTAAATTTTTATTCTAACCCCTCGCATGAAAAAAAACGCGGTGCTGCTCCTGGTTTTGAGTTTGCTGAGTTCCTTCGTCGCACGGGCGGCGGAAAATAAAACGCGCAACGTCCTGCTCGTCACGATCGACGGCCTGCGTTGGCAGGAAGTGTTTCGTGGTGCGGACGAGGCGTTCATGAATAAAGATAAAAACTCCGGCGGCGTGCCGGGAGGAGAATTGGTTGCGTTGAAGGCGGATTATCTTGGCGCCACGGCGGAAGAACGGCGGAAAAAACTGATGCCGTTTTTCTGGGGTACGCTCGTCCCGGGCGGACAGGCGTTTGGTAATCGTGATCTCGGCAGCACCGCGAGCGTCCTCAACACCGAGCGGATTTCTTATCCGGGTTACAACGAGCTGCTAACCGGCGCGCCGGATCCGTTGATCACATCCAACGCGCCCGTGCCGAATCGCAATGTCACGGTGTTGGAATGGTTAAACGGGCGGCCCGGATTCGCGGGTCGTGTCGCGGCCGCGGCGGCGTGGAACGTGTTCGCGCCGATCATCAATGTCGGACGGAGTCGGCTGCCGTTATTCGTCACAGGTCAACATTCGGCGCCAGGCAGTGTCTCGCCGCGCATTGCGGAATTGGAGCGATGGATGGATGACATTCCCCCGATCACTAACGCGGAGAATTTCGATGCGTTTGTTTATCATGCAGCAGTCGATCGCATCGACACGCATCGGCCGCGCGTTTTTTTAATCGCACTCGGCGAGCCGGACGAATGGGCGCATGCGCATCGGTACGATCGTTACCTCCAATCGATCCGGCGCTGCGATCGGTTTATCCGTCAACTCTGGGAAAAACTCCAAGCGCTGCCTGAATACCGTGATTCCACCACGATCGTGCTCACGCCCGATCACGGCCGCGGGGTAACGCCGGAAGATTGGAACGGTCATGGCAAAAAAATCCCGCGCTCGGAAGAGACGTGGTTTGCGGTTTACGGACCCGATACCCCGGCGCTGGGCGAACGTCGTGCGGGTGTCGCCGAGGTGCATCAAGCGCAAGTCGCGGCGACCGTGGCGGCGTTATTGGGCGAAGATTTTCGTGCGGCGTTTCCGGCGGCGGCCGCGCCGGTGAGTGCGGTGTTGCGCGCGGGCGCAGAAAAATAAACCGCTCATACGCGCCGGCGTGGCGTGGTGGTTATTTTACTTTGGAACAGAGAATACAATCACGCGGCTCGGGGCCGATATTGGGGGCGACGTGCCAACGCTTGAGCAAGGCTTCGCGGGTGAGCCCGGCTTTTTCCATGACGCGCGCGGAACTGGGATTGGCGGCATCGCAAAAAGCCCAGAGACGAAACACATCGGGTTGCGCCATCGTCCAATCGACTAAGTAGGTGAGCGCCTCCGTCATCATGCCGCGGCCCCAAAATTTTTGCGCGAGCACGTAGCCGCACATGACTTTGCCGCCATCGGGCATGAGGCCGATGGAACCAATAGGCGAATCCGTGCCGCGCAGGCAGAGCAGCCACGCGTAGTGCGGCGATTTTGGGCGGTCCCAATCTGCATCACGGTCGCGCAGAAAATCAGCGAGCAATTCCACGCGTTCGTAGGGTTTCCACGCGAGGTAGCGGGTCACTTCGGGATCGCTGGCGTAGGCGGAAAAAACGGCGGCGGCATCATCGGCGCGAGGTCGCCGCGCGGTGAGGCGAGCGGTGGCGAAGGTGGCGGGCGGACGAATCATGGCGGAGCGACGAAGGGATACTGGCGAGACGTGGCGGCCCTCCGAACGTTGCGGCATCTAAGTTTAATTCTGTGCGGAGAATTACGCGAGAGCGGCGCGGACGAGTTCAGCGATCGCGGGTGGAAGCGTGAGGCTGGTGGCGGCGTGTTGCGCGGCGGGGCTGAGTTTGCGCCAAGTTTTTTTCAAAATATCGACGAACTTTTCGCGCGGGTAATCGGCGTGTTGCGCGGCGAAGGTGCTAATTTCGTTTTCAAGAAAAACAAGGACCGCGGCGTCCTCGAGGGCTTGGGTGCTGGGGTTAGTTTTTAATCCGGTTTTGGAAACCCAGGTGGCAACTTCGGCGGCTTCGTTTGCAGTGACGCCGGCGGCGAGGAGTAGTTCGCGGGCGCGTTCGGCTTGTTTGACGTAGAGTGAGCGGCGCCAAGTGAGGTAGCCGACTTTGCCTTCGGGAAACGTGGCGCGGGGAGTGAGCCAGCGCTCGAGATGTTGGCAGCGAGCGGCGAGGAGCAGAAGCGGGCTCGCGTCGGGGACGAGGCGGGCGACCCAGGCTTCGACGCGTTCGCCGTAGATGAGTTCGGCGGCGCGGCCGTCGGCGGCACGCGTGGGATCGGCGGCGTGAGCGGAGTCGATGAGCTGGCGGGCGCGGGCGTAGGCTTCCATGCGGACAGGAATCGAAACGGTTGCGTACGACGCGGCAAGCGACAGGTTGGTAGCGTCATGCCTTTACCCCCGGTATGTCTGCGCTGCGGCGTTTGTTGTTTTTCGAAATTGGAAACGTATGTCCGCGTGACGGGCGAGGATTGGGCGCGGCTCGGTGCCGAGGCGGAGCGACTCGTGCATTTTGTCGGCCATCGTGCGTATATGCGCATGAGCGACGGGCATTGTGCGGCGTTGGTGGTGCGTGCAGGCGAGGATGGGGCGCGGGAATATTTCTGCTCTGTTTACGCCACGCGACCGGCTACGTGTCGCGAGTTGGAGCGGGGATCACCCCAATGTGCGGGTGAAATCGCGTTGAAGGGCGAGCGGCCCGGACAGGCGACGCTTTCTTAGAGCCAACGAGCTGAGAATTCGCGGCGGTCGACGGGCCACGTGCGCCAACGCGGACGCGCGGGTTTTGCGGCGGGGAGCGTGATGCGTGCGGCCTCGGCGAGGTTGTGACAAACGATACGGAGATCGTCGGCGCACCAGAAATCGCGGGCCGCGGCGGGGTCGTGGCGAGCGGCGATGACAGCCGCGCGGGACAGGACGAGGCCGGACATGGGCGGGATCGAGCAACCGAAAGTGACGAGCACGCCTTGAAGGCGCGAGAGGACGCCTTTGCCGCCGGTGCTGTGCTCGCTCACGATGATCGCAGCGGGTTTGCCGAGCCAAAGCGCGGTTCCTTCGGTGGGCGTGGCGACTTCGAGAAAATTTTGGAGCACGCTGCTCCAAGAATCCCAATGCGTGCCGGTGCCAAAAAGAAAACCATCGGCGCGAGCGAGCGCGGCGCGTAGTTGCGGATCAATTACGGAAGTTCGCGCCAACGGAGTCGCGGCGTCGTCGGGTGCGAGCGTGAGCATTTCGACGGAGGCGCGGCGGGCGAGATGACGGCGGGCTTGGGCGAGCAGAACGGCGGTGTTGCCGGCATCACCGGCGAGGGCGGCGTTGAGCAACAAGAGGTGAGGGCGGCGCGTGGGCATGGGCGCACACAATCAGGCGGGGCGGATCGTGGGCCGGAAGCGGACGAGTTTTTGGTCGCCGGGGACGTAGAGCGGGTGGCGAGGGTGGCCGGCTTGCGTGGTGCCGAGGCACCAGAGTTCGCGTTCGCCGAAGAGGCGGACGACGGCATCGGCGCGGGCTTGGTAATCGCCGCTCACGCCCCAGGCGGCGACGATCCGATCACAGCGGTCGGCGGCGGCGAGGAGCGAGGCATCATTTTCTGCGCCGACGGGATCGGGCGCGGATTTCATTTCTTTCGGGTACGGCGTGCGCAGGCCGAAAAGATTGGCCATCCAGAAACCATCGAAGCCATCGCGTTCGGAGAAACGGGCGATGCGGCGCAGCGTGGGGTCGAGT